>JBEKGQ010000677.1:0-8155 GCA_050012715.1 Polyangiaceae bacterium | reverse complement strand
CTCCGCCGTCGTGAGCAGCACGCGCGCGGGCGCCTCGGCCGGGCGGTCCGGCGGGAGCGGGCGCGCGAGCGCGGCCAGCGACGCGCTCTTCGAGTCGGCCACGAGGTGCACGCGCGCGGGCGGCGTGCCGCTCTCGTCGAGGGCGAAGAGCGCCAGCAGCATCGCCGACGGATCCACCGCCACGACGGTCACGTCCCCCGCCGCGGCGCCCGGCTTCGCGAGCATCCCGTCGTGCGCGCCGAGGAGCACCTCGCGCCCGCGCGACCAGCCGACGACGTGGACGATCTGCGGCTCGAGCGCGCGGATGCGCTCGTACGACGCGACGAACGCCGGCAGCGGCACGATGGCCACGTCGGCGCCATCGGGGTCCGCACCGCCGCGGGCGAGCCGGTTGTCGATGTCCTGGTCGGTCGAAGCGACGTCCACGCGCAGGTCGAGCGACAGGCCGCGCACCGCGCTCGCGTCCGCGGTCGCCTTGCCGCCGTTGGCGACGAGCACCGCCGCCGCCTGCTCCCACGTCGACGCGACCACGCGCACCGGCCGGTCCAGGAGGAGCGCCTTCGCGTCCGCCTCCGTCGCGGCATCCGTCGGTGCCGGCTCCGCGTCCGACGCCGCCGACGCCGCGGGCACGCTCGCCTCGGGCGCCGACGCCTCGCGCACCTCCTCCGGCTTCGGCTTGGGCATCACGTGCGCGTCGCGCGTGCGCGTACCGACGAGGTACACGAGCCCCACGAGCATCCCGAGGATGACCAGGAAGATCAGCTTGCCGCGCATCTCGAATCAGCGAGCTCGATTCTCGTCCATCGGCCAAGAGAGAGAGACAGGGAGGTTAGGAGAGAAGGAGGGACTTGGTCGAGCGTCGCGCCACAACCACATCCTCCTTCTCTCCTCCTCTCCCTGTTTCCCCCTCTCCAATCGCCACCGAGCGTCGCTCGTTCATTCGTGAGGGGCCCCGCTGGCCGACGCGCTCGGCGCCGGCGGAGGGGCCGGCTCGGGCGCATCGACGGGGCGAACGCCGCCGAGGAAGTACACGAGGTGCGCCGGCACTTCGTGCCCGTCCTCCGCGAGGCGGTCGCCCTCGCGCACGAGGAGCGGGCGCGTCACCGGCTGCCCGAGGCCCACGAAGAGCAGCGCCACGCCGAGCAGCACGAGCGCCACCACGTCGACCACGATGCCGGGGCGAGCCTTGCCGGTGTTCTGGCTCGGTAGCGCACGGTCCGCCACGACCATGGGCACGACGACGGTGAGCACGAGCGCGACGAGCGCGCGCGCCCACGCGTTGCCGGTGACGATGCCGACGATGCTCGAGAAGGACACGAAGGTGCACACGCCGCCGAGCACGATGGCCGCGCCCTTCACCGCGCGCGCCATCCAGGCGAGTCCGCTCGTCTTCTCGGCCATCCGCCGGGAATGCTAGCCGCTTCCGACCCGGCCGCCTCAGTGCTTCTCGGCCTTCTTGTGGTCGTGGTGCGCGTGCTTCGCGCCCTTGGCGCCCTTGGGGTCGTTCTTGGCGACCGTCTTGTCGAGCGAGCCGGCCGCCGCGAGCGAGATGACGAGCGTGTCGCCCTTGCCGTCGACGCGGTAGTTCGGCACGCCGTCCTTGAAGGCGATCGTGAGCTCCGCGCCGGCCGGATCGTTGCTCACCTTGATGGCGGCGATGCGCGAGTCACGCGCCGCGAGCGGACCGGCGGCTTCGAGCGACTTGCGGCCGGGGATCTTCACCGCGAAGCCGGTCGGCTGCTGCGCGCCCTCGATGGCCTCGATCGGGCCGTCCATCTTCAGGTGGAGCACGTTGCCGTGGTGCACCGGCCCGTTGCCGAACGGCGCGAGCTTGCCGTGGTGCTTGTGGCCACCCTTCACCGCCGACTCGGTGTCGTCGTCGCCCTGGGTCAGGCCGCCCGACAGACCGCCGGAGGAGCCCTGCACCTCGGCGTTCTCGAGCGGGGCCGACGTCGGCGCCGGGATGGGCGGCGGGAACGGCATCGCCGGCGCGGTGTCCGCGGCCACCGCCGTCGGCGGCGTGTGCGGCGTCTGCGCCGACGCGGCGGCCGCGGCCGTCGCGGCGTCGTCGTGGTGCCCCTTCTTCAGCGCCAGCGCGCCGATGATCGCCGCGACCATCACCGCGCTCCCGACGGCGACCTTGCGGCGCGTCAGCTTCATCTTGTTCGCGGGCTTCGCCTCGTCGGTCACCGACGCTTGCTCGCCGCGCACGACCCGCCGCCCCGCCGCGTGCAGCCCTCCGCCCGGTGCCGGCGCGGTCGTCCGCTTCGGCATCGACGCCTCGTCGCCGCGCAGCGTCCGCCGCGCCGCGAGCAGCGCGATCGTCGTCTTCGCCCGGTTCGCGAGCTTCTCCATCGCCGGCCCGATGCGCGCGATGCCGTGCGCGAGGGTGCCCTTCATCTTGATCGACGCCTCCATCGCGTCGGCCTCGTCCTCCGCCGCCTTCGACGCCGCCGGCGTCTCCTTCGGCGCGATCGACGGCGCGGCCGGCCGCGGGGCCCGCGCCGCCTGCTCCACGTCGTCGTAGCGCAGCGTCACGACGAGCTGCGGCACCTGCGAGCTCGGGTCCACCGCCACCTCGACGCGATCGATGCACGCCGGGCGCTTGCCGCCGCTCTGCGCGTCCTCGAGCTCGAGGTGCTTGCCGACCTGGAGGAACCCGAGGTCGCTGCCGACGGTGATCTCGCTCGTCTGCGAGTCCTTGATCTTCGCGCGCATCGGCGAGGCCAGTCCCTCGATGTGCAGGCGCACCTTCGTGCCGGCTGGCGCCGGCGCCGCGGCCGGCTCCTCGCCGATGCCGCACGCGCGCTTCAACGCCTCGACGCTCTGGGAGTCCATCTCGGTGAACCGGATGGCGAACTCGCCGCCCTTCTCGGCTCCCTGGGACCACACCACCTCGCCGGACGCGAGCACGCTCTCGCCGGGTCCGGCGTCGAAGCGGCACGTCAGCGGTTGACCCTCCTCGGGCAGGTAGGCCGTCCTCAGCAGCATCCCGTCCTCCGAGATGTTGACCGCCTGCGCCTCGAACGAGGGGCCCATCGCCCCGCCCACCTCGACCAGCCCATCGAACGGAATCCGCGACGTACCCGGTGCGCGGCGATCCTCGGTGCTCATGTCTTCCTCCGTCGTCTACCGCAGTAGAGAATGTGTGCCGGTCGGGCCAACTTTGTGCCTGGGCGATCGCAGAGAACGCGTGCATTGTCGTCGGGTCATGCCCACACACCTCGTGCTCGACATCGAGACGATCCCCGACCCCGAGCTGCCGCGGATGGACGACAGCGAGCGCGTCCCGCCCCCACCGTTCAACCAGATCGTCACGATGGGGTGCCTGCTGCTCGAGGACTACGTGCCCAAGCGGCTCGGCGTCGTCGGCGAGCACAAGGGCGAGGGCGACATGCTGGCCGACTTCGCGCAGTGGCTCGACACGAAGCGCCCCACCGTCATCACGTGGAACGGCCGCGGGTTCGACATGCCGGTCATCACGAGCCGCGCCCTCCGCCACGGCGTCCCGATGCCCTGGTGGTTCACCGACCGGAACACCCGCTACCGCTACTCGACCGACGGGCACTTCGATCTCATGGATTTCCTCGCCGACTTCGGCGCGACGAAGAACGCGCGCCTCGACGTGTACGCGAAGCTCATCGGCTTCCCGGGCAAGGTCGGCGTCGACGGCTCGCAGGTGCTGCCGATGATCACCGCGGGCAAGATCGACGAGGTGAACGCGTACTGCCTGTGCGACGTCGCGCAGACCGCGGCCATCTTCCTTCGCGTCGAATTGCTCCGGGGCTCGCTCGATCGCGCGCACTACCGCGATCTCGCCCGCGGGCTGCTCGCCTTCTTCGACGAGCAGCCGCGTCGAGTGACGAACGACCGACGGAGACGGAGAGGGGGAAACAGGGAGAGGAGGAGAGAAGGAGGAGGATTGGGTTTCGAACCACCAACCCTCCTTCTCTCCTTCCCTCCCTGTTTTCTCCCTCTCCCGCGTTCCGCGCCGCGCCGACGGAGAGGGAGAGGGAGAAACAGGGAGAGGAGGAGAGAAGGAGGATTCTTCGGGTCGTACCCCCAACCCTCCTTCTCTCCTTCCCTCCCTGTTTTCTCTCTCTCCCGCGTTCCGCGCCGCGCCGACGGAGAGGGAGAGGGGGAAACAGGGAGAGGAGGAGAGAAGGAGGAGGATTGGGTTTCGAACCACCAACCCTCCTTCTCTCCTTCCCTCCCTGTTTTCTCTCTCTCTCCCGCTTTCGGCGCCGCGCCTACTGCGTGGACACGAGGTCGTAGCAGGGGATCGCGCCGCCATCCTCGTCGAAGAGCTGCGGGACGCCGCCGTCGTTCGGCGCGAGCTTGCCGCACGTCTCGGTCGGGGCCGACTCGCCGAGGGTCTGCTGCGCGATCCAGTCCGAGACGTAGTCGGAGTTCTCGGCGACGACGCCCGAGTGTCCGACCGGGTTCGTGTCGTAGCAGACGTTGTAGGCCGTGTTGTCGCTGCTCAGGCGGTTGAGCACGCACTGCATGAGGTCCGGCGTGATCGTCGTGTCGTCGTTGGCGTACTCGAGCAGGATCGGCGTCGTCGCCGCCGCGCCGGTGAGGTGCGGCCAGTCGTTGGTCATGCGCGTGATCCACGTCTGGCACTCGCCGGTCGTGTCCGCGCTGCAGTTGCCGTTGCCGACCGGGGTCGCGGGCAGGCCGATGGCCTGGGCGTAGGAGGCGGTGAAGAAGTCGGTCGCGCTCGTACCCCCGTCGAGGAGCTGGGCGTAGTTCGGCAGGCCCGCCTCGTTCTCGCTCCAGCAGTCGTTGTCGACGAACGACTGGACGAGCGGGAACTTCGTGGGGTCGAAGATGCCGTCGGTGCCGGCGTCCTGCCCGTCGAGCAGTTGCGCGTGGGTGTAGTGGTACCAGATGCTCACCGCGCCGCCGGCGCTCTCGGCGAAGCCGAAGTCCGTCGGGTCGATGAGGAGCGCGGCCATCGTGCGCTGCGACCACCAGAGCGGCGCGTACACGGCGACGGCGGCGATGGTGCCGTTCACGCCGTACGTCCCGGAGATGGCGAGCGCGGCGAGCGCGGTGCCGCCCCCCTGCGAGTGGCCGACGATGGCGACCTTCTGCGAGAGGCTCGAGGCCGGGAGCACGTTGCGGAGCGCGGTGACGCCGTCGAGGGTGCTCTTGCCCACGTCCTGCACGTCGGCGTAGGCGCTCGGCGGGTTGCCGGGGGCGCCGAAGTTCGCGTACCCGGCGAGGTCCGGCGCGATGACGGCGTAGCCGAAGCCGACCAGCGGATAGACCTGGTGGATGTAGTTCCCGTTCACGACGACCGCCTGGTTGCTCGGCATCGACGGGGCGCAGTTGCCGGCCTGCCCCTGGCTGCCGTGCGACGCGACGACCACCGGGAGCACCGCCGCCCGCGGCATGTCGGGCAGGAGGACGAGCGCGCTGGAGTACCCGGGGCTGTTCGCGGGATCGCCGCGCTCGGTGCGGTAGAGGACGTGGTAGACGTGCGCGCCGCTCTTGAAGGCCGCGCCCTTGTAGGGCGGCGTGCCGTAGGCGTCGGTGGCCTGCGCGAGCGCGAGCAGCGCGGACGCGGTGTAGTCCGTCTCGTGGGCGCACTTGATGATGGCGCCCTTGGCGAGCGCGCTGACGTCGCCGGGGTCGCCGTACACCGAGGCGACGGTGTCGGTGCACGCGAGGGTCGGCGAGAAGCCCGAGCCGCCGTCGCCCCCGCCGCTTTCGGCCACCGGGCTGTCGCCGCCGGTGCTCGCGTCGCTGCCGGGCGACGCCTTGTTGCTGGAGCTGGAGCACGCGGCGCCCAGGGCGCCCGCGGACGTGGTCAACGCGATCAATCCCAAAGCAAGGAACGCTCGATTCATGGGCAGACCTCCCGAAACCATCATTCTACCCGCATCAGGGCGCCGGCGGCCCAACCCATCGCTGGCTCAGGCGGAGTCATCGATGGCGCGGGCCCGGGAGACGATGGGGCGGGCTCTGGGATCGATCACCGGGACCCGGCCATCGATCACCGGGACCGGGTCGTCGATCACCGGGACCCGGTCATCGATCACCGGGACCCGGCCATCGATCACCGGGACCCGGTCATCGATCACCGGGACCGGGTCATCGATCACCGGGACCCGGTCATCGATCACCGGGACCCGGTCATCGATCACCGGGCCCGCCAACCGCTGGACATCGCTCGTATTTTGGAAAAAGCGCGGGGGCCCGTCATTTTCCTTCGCGAAAGAAGCCGGCTCGTCCCGTTTAAGCAGAAGGAGGGCGCATCTCGATTCGATCGCCCCCGGGAAAGGAGGTGAGAGAGATGGCGAAAGAGAGTCATTTTCGGAGCAGCATGATCACCGACGCGCAGAAGGCGTCGACGGCCATGCAGACGTCGTCGATCGCGAAGCAGCTGAAGTCCAATGGCTTCACGTCGGCGACGATGGCCAAGGCCGCGAGCGACCTGACCGACCTGCACGCGAAAGCGGAGGCGGCCAGGAGCGCGTGGCTGCAGGCCAGCGCGGCGCTCCAGACGGAGGCGCAGGCGTTCGACCAGACCTGGTCGAGCTACTGCAACATCGTCCGGGGCATCACGCCGGACACGACGGTTCGCAAGGCGCACGGGGTTCCCAGCCCGGGCCAGAGGAAGGGACCGTCGTTCAAGCGTGGACCGCGCAAGGCGGCGACCACGGCGACGACCGCGCCCGCGGTCACGCCGGCGAAGCCGCAGTAGGGGCGAAAGCCCGGGGGCCGGGAGTCGTAGCCGGCCCTCGGGCGATCGCTTTGGAGAGCAAAAAGGAGAGAAGGAGGGAAGGAGAGAAGGAAATGTTCGGGAAAATCCCTCCCAGAAACTCCTCCTCTCCTTCTCTCCTTTTTTCTGCTCCCGTTTTTCCGCGCGATCAGAGCGGGATGTTCGTGTGCTTCTTCGGCGGGTTCGTGTCCCGCTTGTCCTTCAGCAGCTCGAGGCTCCGGTGGAGCCTCGCTCGCAAGGTGCGCGGGTAGATCACTTCGTCGATGAACCCGAGCTCGGCGGCCTTGTAGGGGTTCGCGAACTTCTCGCGGTAGTCGGCGACGAACGCCGCGCGCGTCGCGTTCGGGTCGGCGGCCGACGCGATCTCGCCGCGGCGCACGATGTTGACCGCGCCCTCCGGGCCCATGACCGCGATCTCCGCGGTGGGGAAGGCGAGGTTCACGTCGGCGCGAATGTGCTTGCTCGCCATGACGTCGTACGCCCCGCCGTAGGCCTTGCGGAGGATGACCGTGACCTTGGGCACCGTCGCCTCGGCGAACGCGAAGAGGAGCTTCGCGCCATGCTTGATGATGCCGCCGTACTCCTGGTCGGTGCCGGGCATGAAGCCGGGGACGTCGACGAACGTGACGAGCGGCACGTTGAAGCAGTCGCAGAACCGCACGAAGCGCGCCGCCTTCATCGACGAGTGGATGTCGAGCACCCCGGCGAGCACCTGCGGCTGGTTCGCGACGACGCCGACGGCCCGGCCGCCCACGCGCGCGAAGCCGACGACGATGTTCTGCGCGTAGGCCTCGGCGACCTCGAAGAGGTACTCGTCGTCCACCACGGCGCGGATGACGTCCTTCACGTCGTACGGCTTGCTCGCGTCGAGCGGGATCATCGTGTCGAGCTGGGGCACCTCGCGGAGCGGCGGGTCCTGCGACGCCTTGAAGGGCGGGTCCTCCTGGTTGTTCGACGGGAGGAACGAGAGGAGCTCGCGGGCCTGGGCGAGGCACGTCTTGTCGTCCGGCGACGTCAGGTGGCAGACGCCGCTCTTCGAGGCGTGGGTGGCGGCGCCGCCGAGGTCCTCCTTCGTGACCTCCTCGTGGGTCACCGCCTTGATGACGTCGGGGCCGGTGATGAACATGTAGCTCGTGCCCTCGACCATCAGGATGAAGTCCGTGATGGCGGGCGAGTACACCGCCCCACCCGCGCACGGGCCGAGGACGCAGCTGATCTGCGGGACGACGCCGCTCGCGAGCGTGTTCCGGAGGAAGATGTCCGCGTAGCCGGCCAGCGACTCGACGCCCTCCTGGATGCGCGCGCCGCCGGAGTCGTTGAGCCCCACGACGGGGGCGCCGACCTACATGGCGAGATCCATCACCTTGCAGATCTTCTGCGCGTAGGCCCCGCTCAGGCTGCCGCCGAACACGGTGAAATCCT
>JBEKGQ010000676.1:0-4301 GCA_050012715.1 Polyangiaceae bacterium | reverse complement strand
CGCGCCGAGCGGCGCACGAAGAAGAGCGGCAGCGGCGTCGAGTTCGCCGACCACCGCGACTACCAGCCGGGCGACGACTTCCGCACCCTCGACTGGAACGTCTACCAGCGCTTCGAGAAGCTGCTCGTTCGCCTCTACGAGGAGGAGGAAGACCTCGCCATCTACTTCATCCTCGACACGAGCGCGTCGATGGCCTTCGGCGACGGCCAGAAGCTGCGCTACGCGAAGAAGGTCTGCGCCGCGCTCGCCTACGTCGGCCTCGCGAACCTCGACCGCGTCACGATGGTCACGACCAGCGACCGCGTCATGGAGCGCATGCCCGAGACGCGCGGCAAGGCGCGCATCTTCAAGGCGTTCCGCTTTCTCCGCGAGGTGCAGGCGGAGGGGACGACGGACCTCGGCGACGCGATGAAGGCCTTCGTCGCGCAGAACAAGCGCCGCGGGCTCGCCGTCCTCGTGAGCGACCTCTACGATCCCCGCGGGTTCGAGAAGGGCATCAACGTCCTCCGGTACAACAAGTTCGATCCCTTCGTGGTCCACGTCACCGATCCCGGCGAGGGCAAGCCGAAGCTCAACGGCGACGTCCTCGTCTACGACTGCGAGACGGGCGACGAGCGGGAGGTGACGGTGACGGCGAAGGTGCTCTCGCTCTTCGGCGACGCGTACGCGAGCTACCTCGGCGACATCGACCGCTTCTGCGCGACGCACCAGGTGCCCTACGTCTCGGCGAGCGTCGACGTGCCCTTCGACGAGCTCATTCTCCGCGTCTTCCGCCGCGGCGGGTTCCTCCGGTGAGGGCGGGCGCGTGATCTTCGCCGGCCTGCCGCTGTCGCAGCTCCTCGCCGTCTTCGGCGCGGTGGGCTTCGGCGTGCTCGTCCTCTACATCCTCAAGCTGAGGCGGCGCGTGGTCGCGGTGCCGTTCTCGCCGCTGTGGGACCGCATCCTCCGGGACAAGGAGGCGACGAGCCTCTTCTCGAAGCTGAAGCGCCTCCTCTCGCTCCTCCTCCAGCTCGCCCTGCTCGCGGCGCTCGTCCTGGCGCTCGGCGATCCGAGGGCCGCCGAGAGCCTCATCAAGGGGCGCACCATCGTCGTGCTCGTCGACGCGAGCGCGTCGATGCAGGCCACCGACGAGTCGCCGAGCCGCCTCGGCGTCGCGAAGCTCGGCGTGAAGAACCTCATCCACGGCCTCGGCGGCGCGGACCGGATGCTCGTCGCGCAGATGGACGCCATGGTCACGCCGCTCGGCCCGATGACCGGCGACGCGTCGGCGCTCGAGCGGGAGCTCGAGGGCGTCCACGCGACGGACACGCGGGCGGACTTCCCGCGCGCGCTCCGCTTCGCCAGCGACGTGCTCCGCGGCGTCGACAAGGGCGAGATCGTGGTCGTCTCCGACGGGGAGCTCGGCGAGGCGAGCGATGCTTCGGGGCCGGTGCACCTCGGGAGCGCCAAGCTGTCCTACGTCCGGATCGGGAGCGGCAATCGCAACGTGGGGGTCACGCAGTTCTCGGTGCGGCGCTACCCGCTCGACAAGAGCCGCTACGAGGTGATGCTCGAGCTGACGAACACCGGTCCCGAGGTCGAGGACGTGGAGCTCCAGCTCCTCGGCGACGGCGCGCTGGTCGACCTGACGAAGCTTCGCCTCCAGCCCGGCGAGCGGCTGCCGCGCTTCTATCCGCAGCTCTCGGGCGCGAGCCGCACCCTCGAGGCGAAGATCGCCCGCGTCGACGGCACCCACGACGATCTGGCCGCGGACGACCACGCGTACGCCCTCCTGCCCGAGCGGCGCCGGGCCAAGGTGCTCGTCGTCAGCCCGGGGAACACCTACCTCGAGGCGGCGCTGCTCCTCGACGAGTACCTCGACGTGACGGACGTCACGCCCGCCGGCTACCCGGAGGCGGTGAAGAAGGGCGGGTGGGACGCGGTCGTCTTCGACGGCGCCACGCCCCCGGAGATGCCCAAGGCGAACGCGCTCTACCTCGATCCGCGCGGCCCGGGCTCGCCGGTGAAGGTGACCGACGAGCTGAAGCAGCCCGGCTTCGACAAGGTCGAGCGCAAGCACCCGGTCGTGCGTTTCCTCGCCCTCGACGACGTCAACGTCGCGCTCGGGCACAAGCTGGTGCCCGAGACGGGGGACAAGGTCCTCGGCGCGTCCGACGGCGGGGCCTCTCCGCTGCTCGTGGCGGGGACGCGCGGCGGCTTCCGGTTCGTGGCCGCGGGGTTCGACGTGCGCGACAGCGATCTGCCGCTGCGGACGGCGTGGCCGCTCTTCGTCGTCAACTGCATCAACTGGTTCACCGACGAGGACACGCAGTACCTCTCGAGCTTCCGCACCGGCGAGGTCTGGCGCATCCCGGTGGCGGCGGGCGTGACGGCGGCGACGGTGAAGCTCCCCGACGGCACCGTGCAGCCGGTTCCGGTGCACGAGGGGCGCGCGGTGATGCTCGGCGAGCACGCGGGGTTCTACGAGCTGACCGCGGGAGAGCAGCACACGGAGTTCGCGGCGAACCTGCTCGACTCCGCCGAGAGCACGATCGCGGCGCGGGACGCGCTGCCGGTCGACGGGCACGCGGTCGACGGTCAGCCCGTCAGCCGCGTGGCGACGTCCTTCAGCCTGCCGCCCGATCCCTGGATGTGGCTCCTCTTCGCCGTGGCCGCGCTCACCGCGCTCGAGTGGGCGACCTATCACCGGAGGCTGACGGTATGACGCCCTCTCGCCGCAAGGGCCTCGGTATCGCGTTGCTCGCCAGCGGCCTTCTCCTCGGGCTGTGGCTCTACCTCAAGTACGTCTGGTTCGCGGGGCCGATCGCGTGGGAGCGGCACGGCATCGAGTACGAGCTCCTCCGGCCGCGAAACCTCGGGCTCGCGCTCCTGGCGCCGTACTTCCTCTGGATGCTCGGGCAGAGCCTGGCCGACCTGCCGCTGGCGCAGCGCATCCTCTCGGTCCTCCTCCGGGTCGGCTTCGTGGCCATGCTCGCGCTCGGCCTCGCGCGCCTCGCGCGCACCGCGACGCAGCAGAAGGTGTGCACCGTCTACGTCGTCGACGTGAGCGACAGCGCGCCCGACGCGGCGCTCGAGGACGCGCGCGCCGAGGTGCAGAAGGCCCTCGACGCGAAGCCGAAGGACGACCGGGTGCGCCTCGTCACGTTCGCGAAGCGGCCGCACGTGGTCCCCATCGGCGACGACGACAAGACGGCCCCCGTCATCGAGCGCCACGGCCCCGGCCTCGGCGGCGCGACCGACATCGCGAGCGCGCTCCAGCTCGCGTACGGGCTCTACCCCGAGGGGTTCCTGCGGCGCGCGGTCGTGATCTCCGACGGCGTCCAGACCGACGGGGATCTCCTTGCGGAGGCGAACCGGGCGCGGTCCTACGGGGTGAAGCTCTTCAGCGTGCCCTACAAGCGCCCGGTCCCGGGCGAGGTCGCGGTGCGCGAGCTGCGCGTGCCGGACAAGATCCACGAGGGGGAGACGTTCGACGTCCACGCGCAGATCTTCTCGAGCGTGCCGCAGACGGTGAAGCTCACGCTGATGCAGGGCGACCTCGTCAACGGTCTCGACGGCGTCCGGCACGTCGACCTGCAGGCCGGCGACAACGACGTCACCTTCAAGAGCCGCGTGGCGGAGGGGGTCCAGGTCACGTACTCGCTCGAGGTGAGCGAGGCGGCGCAAGATCGCTTCAAGGAGAACAACCGCGCCACCGCCGTCGCCGCCATCATCGCGAAGCCCGTCGTCCTCTACGTGGAGGGCAACCCGGCGCATGCGAGCTACCTCGCGAACGCGCTCGCCGCGCAGCAGCTGAACGTCGACACGACCGATCCGCTCCCGACGAGCCTGCGCGAGGCCGAGCGCTACGACTTCATCGTCCTCTCCGACGTGCCGGCGGAGCGCGTCTCGCTGACCCAGCAGGACACGATCGAGCAGTACGTGCGCGACCTCGGGGGCGGCTTCCTCTTCGCGGGCGGCGAGAGCGGCTACGGCCTCGGCGGCTGGTACCACACGACGATCGAGCGGATCCTGCCCGTGCGCATGGACGCGGAGAAGCGTCGCGACGAGCCGGAGGTGGCCATGGCGCTCGTCATCGATCGCTCGGGCTCGATGACCGGCCTGCCGCTCGAGATGGCCAAGCAGGCGGCGAAGGCCACCGCGGACACCCTCGCGGCAGACGACCTGCTCGAGGTCATCGTCTTCGACTCGCAGCCGACGCGCATCGTGCGCATGACCCCGGCCAAGCACCGGGCCCGCATCCAGAACGACATCGCGCGCATCCAGGCCGGCGGTGGCACCGAGATCTTCCCGGCGCTCGA
>JBEKGQ010000675.1:0-4308 GCA_050012715.1 Polyangiaceae bacterium | reverse complement strand
GAGGCGGTCGGGCGAGCGCTTGCGCGCGGCGGTGAGGCGCGGGCGGAGCGGCAAGGGGAGCGGCCGGGCGTCGCCCTGCATCGCGCGGAGGAGCGGCATGCCGAAGAGCGTGAAGGTCACGATCGCGCTCGCCGGGTTGCCCGGGAGCCCGAGGACGGACGCGCGCGGGCTGCGGCCGAACGCGAGGGGCTTGCCCGGCTTGATCGCGACGCGCCAGAGCTCGAGCGTCACGCCCGCCTCCTCCAGCGCCGGGCGGACGACGTCCCGGTCGCCCACGCTCACGCCGCCCACCGTGAGGAGCACGTCGGTCCCGTCGAGGGCCTGCTCGATGGCCCGCCGGGTCGCGCGGGGGTCGTCGCGCGTGATGGGCGCGATCCTCACGACCGCGCCCGCCTGGCGCGCGAGCGCCGCGAGCGGCGCGCTGTTCGACTCGGGGATCGACGCCGGCCGCGCCTCGTCCCCCGGCGACCGCAGCTCGTCGCCGGTGCACAGGATGGTCACCACCGGGCGCCGCGCCACGGGGACCTCCGACCGCCCGAGCATCGCCGCCAGCGCGAGGCCGCCCGCGGTCAGCCGCGTCCGCGCCGGGATCGCCACCGCGCCCTGCGCGAGGTCCTCCCCCGCGCGGCGAATGTGCTGGCCCCCCTTCGGGCGCGCGGCGAAGCGCACGACGTCGTCCTCGCGCGTCACCTGCTCCTGCATGATCACCGCGTCGGCGCGCTCGGGAACCGGCGCGCCGGTGAAGATGCGGCACGCCGCCCCGCGCGCGAGCCACGGCGGCTCCTGGCCCGCGACGCTCTCGCCCGCGAGGTCGAGCGCGAAGGGACCGCCGCCTTCGAGGTCGGCGGTCGCCACCGCGTAGCCGTCCATGGCGCTGTGGTCGAAGCGCGGGAGCGGCTCGTGCGCCACGAGGTCCTCCGCGAGCACCCGCCCCGCCGCCTCGCCGACCGCGACGCGCTCGGGCCCCATGCGCCGCACGCCCGCGAGGATCTGGGACCGCGCCGCGTCGAACGCGAGAAGGTCGTCAGTGTCCATGCTTCTTCCCGCCCGCGAGCGCGACGGCGTGCGCGAGGATGGGCGCGAGCACGCGATCGACGGCCAGGACGACCGCCTTCGGGCTCCCCGGCAACGCCGCCAGCACGCGCCCGCGATGCACACCCGCCACGGCGCGCGACAGGACGGCCCGCGGGCCGACCTCGTCCCACGACAGACGCCGGAACGCCTCGCCGAAGCCGTCGAGCTTCTTCTCGAGGAGCGCCTCCACCGCCTCGTACGTGCGGTCCCGCGGCGCGATCCCGGTGCCGCCCGTCGTCACGACCGCGTCGGCCAGGTCCTCGTCGCACACGCGCGCGATCTGCGCCCGTAGCTCCGCCGGCTCGTCCTTCACGAGGCCCCGCATCGTCACGAGGAACCCGGCCGCCTCGAGGCGCTCCACCAGCTTCGCGCCCCCCTCGTCGTCCGCCGCCGTGCGCGTATCGCTCACGGTGATGGCCGCGACCCGGACCTTGCCCTCGGTGGACATCGCTCAGCCCCCCGCCACGGGCGGAAGGAGCGCCACCACGTCGCCGTCCGCCAGGGGCTCGTCGTCCCCCGCGAAGGCTTCGTTGCGGGCGATGCGGACGTGACCCCGCCGGGCCGCGTACGCGGGATGGCGCCCCGCCAGGTGCTCGGCCAGGGCGCCGACGGTGCGGACGCCGGGCGGGAGCTCGACCGTCTCTTCGGCGAGCCCGAGCGCGTCGCGGAGGCCGGCAAAGTAGAGAACGCGGAGCGTCATCGGGACCATGGCAAGCATAGCCGAGTCGCACGGAGCCCTTGCGGGGCGTACGGTTATTGGGGGAAATTGGCGAGTGGGCACCTAGCTTATGGCACGCGTTCTCGTCATCGACGACGACCGGGAGACCCGGGAGACCCTCGAGGAGCAGCTGCGGCGTGCGGGGCACGGCGTGCAGACGACGCCGGGCGCGACCGACGGCATCCGCCTGGCGCGCGAGCGCCGCCCCGACGTGGTGCTGCTCGACGCCGAGCTGCCGGACATGTCGCCCGCCGGCGTGTGCCGCGCGCTCGAGGCGGAGATGTCGACGCGCGGCGTGCCGGTGGTCGTGATGCTGGCCATCGACCAGGAAGAGGTGGTCGGCGCGACGGGCGCCGCCGACTCGATCGCCAAGCCGTTCAGCGTCCGCGAGCTGCTCGCCCACATCGACTCGACGCTGCGGCGCGCGCGCCCCGAGGTCGACCCCACGCGCCCGATCGAGTTCGGCGTGCTCCGGGTCGATCGCGACGCCCAGCGGGTGTGGCTCTCCGGCACCGAGGTGACGGTCACGCCGCTCGAGTACCGGCTGCTCGTGACGCTGCACGACCGGCGGGGCCAGGTGCAGTCGCGCGACGCGCTCCTCAGCGACGTCTGGGGCATCTCGGCCGACCTGACGACGCGCACGGTGGACACCCACGTGAAGCGCCTGCGGAGCAAGCTCGGCGAGGCGGCGGACTACGTGCAGACCGTGCGCGGCATTGGCTACCGCTTCGCGGAGTCGCCCGAGCAGCACGAATAGCGCCGGGCAGCGTAGCCTGGGCGTCGGGATGCGGCGCTTCGTCATCGCTCTGTCGATCGCCGCGCTCGTGGCTCCTGACGCCCGCGCCGACGACGCGCCGCCTGTCTTGCCCGCGCCTCCGAGCCTCGCCAAGCGGCGCCTCACCGACGAGGACATCGAGCGCAAGGAAGAGGGCGGCTACTTCACCGGCGTCCCGCTCTTCGCGTACGACCCGAACTTCGGCTTCGGCTTCGGCGCGCGCGCCTACTACTACTACGACGGCCGCAAGGACGACCCGCTCTACGACTACACGCCCTACCTGCATCGCGTCTTCGCGCAGGGGTTCGCCACCACCGGGGGCGCGCAGGACCACGTCCTCGACTACGACGCGCCCGCGTTTCCGAGCGCCGACTATCGCGTGCGCGTGACGCTCGAGTTCGAGGCGGACACGGACTGGCCCTACTTCGGCACCGGCACGAGCAGCCTGGCGCCGCTGCACTTCCCCGGCTCGCCCGGGCAGAATTTCGGCAACCTCAACGCGTTCCAGAACGCCACGTCGGCCCTGCGCCCCGGCGGCATCACGTACGCGCGGTACAACATGTACTCGTTCCAGCGGCCCACGTTGCAGCTCGCGCTCGAGCGCAACCTCCTGGGCGGCATCCTCCGCTCGATGGTGGGGGTGAACCTCTCGTACATGAACATCCACGACTACTCGGGCCAGTCGGTGGCGACGAGCTCGAACGACTCGAGCGGCCACGCCATCGACGCCACCGAGGCGCCGACGCTGCTCTCGACCGACTGCGCCTCGGGCCGCCTCGTCGGCTGCGGCGGCGGCTGGGACAACGTGCTGCGCCTCGCGCTGTCGCTCGATACCCGCGACTTCGAGCCCGATCCGAACGACGGCGTCTACTCGGAGCTCTCGAGCGAGTTCGGCAACCGGGGCCTCGCGTCGCAGTACCAGTACATGCGCCTCATGTGGTCGGTGCGCGGGTTCTACAGCCCCATCCCGAAGGTCGCGGACCTCGTCCTCGCGGTGCGCGCCCTCTACGAGGTGCAGACGACGGGCACGCCGTTCTTCTCGCAGACGCTCATGCCGTTCATCGACGACAACCACGCGGGGCTCGGTGGACTGAAGACGCTGCGCGGCTTCGCCCAGAACCGCTTCGTCGGCCCGGTGATGGCGCTGACGAACTACGAGGTGCGCTGGACCTTCGTGAAGTTCCGCGTCCTGAAGCAGGGCATCGCCCTCATCGCGGTGCCCTTCGTCGACATGGGGCGCGTCTTCGACGACGTGGGCCAGACGACGCTGGGAGGGTGGAAGCGGACGGAGGGCGCGGGCCTCCACGTCGCGTGGAACGAGGCGACGATCCTCATCGCCGACTACGGGTTCAGCGAGGAGGGGTCGGCGTTCTATCTGAACTTCAATCACATGTTCTGACGATTTCCACGCAACCTCCGCGGCCGCCCGCCCGACAACGTCACGGTGGTGCCGTGCATCGCCGTCCGCTTCCCCCTCACGGTGCCGGGCCTCTCGGTCGAGGTGGCGGGCCTGTTCCGGCAGATCTGACTCCTCTGCTCCGCTCGACGCCGGCGGCGCTACGTCGCCGGGGCGCGCGCCGCCGCTCGCGCCGCCTCGATCTCGCCGCGCACGTCGGGCCCCGCGGGGAACGGCCGCGACGCCTGGCCGTACCAGTAGCGCGCGTTCGACGCGTCGCCCTCGATCAGGTGCACGATGCCGTGCATCCAGGCGGCGAGGGGCGACGGGTCGTCCTGCACGATG
>JBEKGQ010000674.1:0-4314 GCA_050012715.1 Polyangiaceae bacterium | reverse complement strand
GCCGCCGTCCCCCGAAAGGGGGCTCCCGTCGCTCGTCGATGCGTCGGTCTCGGCCCGGTAAGGGCCGTCGACGCCGAGAAGCGCGGTGCAGGCCGTCGCCATACCGACCGCGAGCGCCGAAGCGCAGAGGGCCAGCGAGCGCCGACGCATTTCCGCATGGTACCCTGTGCGGGCGATGTCCGCGGCTGCGCCGGCTCCGTTGATGGTCGGGCGCTATGCCATCTTCGACCGCATCGCGGCGGGTGGGATGGCGGCGGTGCATGTGGCGCGCCTCGCCGGCGAGGGCGGCTTCGCGCGGACGGTCGCGGTCAAGCGCCTGCACCCGCAGTTCGCCCTGGACCCGGAGTTCGTCGCGATGTTCCTCGACGAGGCGCGCCTGGCCGCGCGCATCCGGCACCCCAACGTGGTGGCCACCGTCGACATCGTGAACGGGGACGGCGAGCTCTTCCTCGTCATGGAGTACGTCGAGGGCGAGTCGCTCTCGACGCTGCTGCGCATCGCGCGCGAGACGGGCCGCCCCGTCCCGACCGACCTCGCCGCCGGCATCCTGGCGCAGGCGCTGCAGGGCCTGCACGCGGCGCACGAGGCGAAGAGCGACCTCGGCGAGCCGCTCGACATCGTGCACCGCGACGTGTCGCCGCAGAACGTGCTCGTCGGCACCGACGGCGTCGTGCGGGTGCTCGACTTCGGCGTCGCGAAGGCGCTCGGCAAGCTGCACACGACGCGCGAGGGCCAGCTGAAGGGCAAGCTCGGGTACCTCGCGCCCGAGCAGGTGATGGGTCACCCGGTGACGCGGCGGAGCGACGTGTTCGCGGCGGGGGTCGTGCTGTGGGAGGCGCTCGCCGGGCAACGGCTCTTCTCGGCCGAGAGCGAGGGCAACGTGCTCCGCCGCATCATGGACGGCGTGGTGGAGTCCCCGAGCCTGCACGCCGAGGGGATCCCGCCGTCGGTGGAAGCAGTGGTGATGCGCGCGCTCGCCCGCGAGCCGGCGGAGCGGTTCGACACCGCGCAGGCGATGGCGGAGGCGCTCGAGTCGGCGACGCCGCTGGCGACGACGCGAGCCATCGGGCAGTGGCTGCGCGAGCTCGCGGGCGGCCGGCTCGAGGAGCGGGCGCGCGTCATCGCCGCCATCGAAGGCAGCAGCGCGTTCGCCGTGCGCGAGGCGCCGACCCTGGTCGACGAGGGGGAGCGTCCGCCGCAGACGAGCATCTCGGTCGCCGCGGACCGGGAGAAGCCTGCGCCGCCGAGGCGCCCGTCGTGGGCGTGGGTGGCCATCGGGGGGATCGCGCTGGGCGGCGGGATCGCGACGGCGGCGGTGATCGGGCGAAGCAGCGGAGAGAAGAGGCCGGCGAGCGCGTCGGCCGCGCCCGCGACGACGGTCACGACGGCGCCCAACCTTGAGGCGACGGTGAGCGTGGCGGCCCCTCCGCCATCGGCTCCTCCTGTCGTCGTCCCCGCCAGCACCGTCGTACCGGCCAGCTCGGCGGTCGGGCGGCCCCTGGCGAGACCCTCGCGACCACGACCAGCACCCGCGCCTTCGCCCGCCGCACCGACCGCGTCCGGGCAGGGCCTCTACGGTCGCGAATAGAGAGCACTCCATGGCGAGGGGGCGCGGTGGCCTCGGAGGGTGCGGGAGGACGGGCCGGTGGCAGGGGTAGTCAGGCGGGATGACCGCGGGAGCACGGCGGCGTGAAACAGGGAGCACGGTGGCGTCCCATGGGGAGTGGCTGCCACGACATGGGGCAGCACCGGGCGGCTCACGGGCGAACACCCACGCGCTCGCCATGGTGCACGGGCCTCCCCGTGGGCGAACACCCACGTCCTCACCATGGAGCACGGGGCTCCTCCCGGGGGGAACGCCCCCGTGCTCACGGGGGAGCTCGGGGGTCCTGACGCTGGAGTCCAGCGGTGCGCGTCGGGAGGGAGGACCGTCAGGACGGCAGAGACGCCGCCTAGAGCCTGCGCAGCCCCGTCGCGTTCGTCAGTAGCATCTCGCGCACCGCGCCGGCGCGCTCCCGCGCCACGGGGACGCGCACGCCCTTGCCGGCGTCCGCGACGCCGTCGCCGACGAAGAGCTTCGTCTCGTGCCCGTCGCGCTCGAGCTCCTTGATGTGCGCCGCGTTGACGAGCCAGTTGCGGTGAACCCGCACGAACGCGCGCGCGAACGACGACTCCACCGCGGCGAGCGACAGGTCGATGTCGAACGTCCCGTGCAGCGTGTGCACGAACGTCAGCCGGTCGGCCGCCTCGAAGGCCCAGATCTCCTGCGGCTCGAGGAACACGAGGCTCCGCTTGCGGCGCGCGACGATGCGCGGCGGCCCGGCCGACGACGCCGACGATGCCCCGGCGCCTCGCCGCTGGTGGAGGCGCCGCAGGCACTGCACCACCCGCTCCTCGCTGAACGGCTTGAGCAGGTAGTCGACGACGCCCAGATCGAACGCCTCGATTGCGTGGTTGTCGTACGCCGTCGCGAGCACGAACATCGGCGCCCCGGGGCGCCCGAGCATCCCGCGCACGAGCGTCAGCCCCGTCTCGCTGCGCGCCGCTCCCTCGAGCCGCACGTCGACGAACGCCGCGTCCACCGAGAGGCCCGGAGGGTCCCCGTCGAGCGCCTGCCGGGCCTCGTCGAGCGTCCCCACCGCGCCGGCCACCTCGGCCAGCCCGGACGCCTCGAGCAGCTCGACCAGGTAGTTCCGGGCCGGCCACTCGTCCTCGACGACGAGCGTACGAAGGGGCGTAGTCAAAGGTCGGTCTCCTTCTTTCAAGTCGCCGAAGCCCGGCGTGGCAGCTCCACGATCGACAGCGTCCCCTGCCCCGACGAGTCCAGACGAAGCGACGCCCCCGGCGCCTCGAGCTCGATGCGCCGGCGGACCGCCTGGAGCCCGAACGCCCCCGCGCGCACCCCCGACTCGGGCACGCCCGGGCCGTTGTCCTCCACCACGCACACGAGCGTCCCGTCCGCCCGGCGCGACACGCGCACCACCACCTTGCCGCCTCGGTCCGTGCGCTGGAGGGCCCCGTGCTGCACGGCGTTCTCCACCAGCGGCTGCAGCAGCAGGCGCGGCAGCATCTCGGACTCGCAGTCCTTCGCCACGTCCCACTCGAAGGTGAGCGACCCGCGGTGCCGCGCCTCGAGGATCTGCGCGTAACGGCGCAGCCACGCCACCTGCTTGTCGAGCGTCTGCAGGTCGCCCGTCTCCTGCACGGCGTCCCGCAGGAGGTCGCCCAGGCACACGAGGAGCCGGCGCGCCTCGCGCGGCTCGTCCGTCACGAGCCCCGCGATGGCGTTGAGCGTGTTGAGGAGGAAGTGTGGCTCGAGGTGGGCGCGCAGGCGCGTCACCTCCGACTCGCTGCGGAGCTGCTGCGCCTCGAGGTCGCGCACGCGCGCCCCCTCGATCGCGAACGGGTACACCACCGCGAGCGCCCAGAGCCCGAAGTACATCTGCGCGTTGAGGACGCCGAACAGGGAGGAGCGCACGACGACGAGGAGGTCACTGCCCACGCCGGCCGCCATGTGAAGGCGCAGGTCGGGGACCTTGAGGGCGACGAGCCCGTAGAGGATGCCGAAGACGAAGCCGAACGCGGTCGCGATGCCGACGCCCGCCAGGAGGCCCTTGGCGGCCGTCATCTTGTGGCGGAGCGACCATCCGAACGCCATGGAGAGGGCGATCATGAGGAGCGGCAGCTCGAAGGACATGAAGGCCATGCGCGCCAGGATTCGCGCGGTCTCCCGCGCGGCGACGACGTCGGCCGCGAACTGGAGGAGCATGACGCCGACCACCACCGCGACGCCGATGGCCCGGCGTGGGCGCAGCTCGTGGGCGGAGCCGGCCCCCTCCTTCACGGGGGCCTCCGCCGACGCGCCGTCATGCTCGCGGACGGGGGGCGGGAGGCCAAACGCGCGGGATGCTTCCATGGGCGTTTTCAGCGTACAACGCAGGGGGCAGAAGTGCGCAGCCGCCGGTCGGAAGTTGAGGGGGACTGGTCGGCCGAAAGCGACGGCTCGTCACTTGAGCTGTCGCGTCTGGCAGCCTAGACGGCATCTTAGGCGGAGAAAAATCGATGCGGACGACTTGGTGGCTACTCGCGGGGGCGCGGACGGGAGCGGCTGCAATGACGCTCGCCGCCACGACCGCCTACGCCCAGGAGCGGCCGCCGCCGCCCTCCCCGCCATCCACGCCCCCGGCGCAGCGAACCCTCAGCCTCGCCGAAGTCGAGCGCTCGGCGCTGCAGACCCAGCCCCTCCTCCGGGCGGCGAGGGCGGCGACGAGCGTGGCGGAGGCGCAGGCGGAGCAGCTCCGCTCGCCGCTCCTT
>JBEKGQ010000673.1:0-4320 GCA_050012715.1 Polyangiaceae bacterium | reverse complement strand
GGGACCGGCGCGTTCAGATCCAGCTCGTTCCTTGAGCCTCGGCGGAGCGTCGTGGAGGGTCGCGTCTAGAATCCGTCCGAGCACTCGGCGCGGATGGTGTTCTTCAAGCTGCTCTTCTCGAGGAGCTCGAACGAGAGCTGGTTGCGGTCGTGGGCGCCGATGGCGCAGGACGCTGCCGCCGAGACCGTCGTCTCGCCGTCGTCGCAGCGGACGGTGAGCGTGCTGAAGGTGTTGCCACCCGCGTCCTGGCGCAGAACCTTGTCGGCGACGCAGTGCCAGCGAGCGCCCTTGGTCGGGAGCGGGCGGCTGTCGAACAGCCCCGGGGGCAGCGTCACGGCGACGTCTCCGACGTGAGCGCTCCAGCTGACCATGTTGCCTGCCTCACTGCTGGACGTCGCCATCATCAGCGCAACGAGCCCGAGCCCTCCCGATATTCGATTCATGAACGCCGCCTTTCAGCTCCCGATGGGACGCCCCTCGACGCAAGTCGCGCGCCACGAGCCGAGCTCGGGCTCGAGCGCGCGCCGTCGCGGGCGAGGAAGGGGATCGAGCGGCGGAGCGTGGGCGAAATGCGCGCGCCCTCGCAATGCGCGAACCCCAGCCGCACGCACGAGGAGCGCGCCAGCCGAGCATGCGGCGGCACTGATCTTGCTGACGGAGGGACCCCATGGACACCAAGAAACTCGATTCGAAGATCGACAGCGTGGCGAAGAAGGCCGAGCAAGTTGCCACCGCGGCGGGCGCGGCGGTCAAGAAGGGCGCGCACCAGCTCGAGGAAACCGCGGAGAAGGCCGGGCACGCCGTCGACGAGATGGCCGAGAAGGTGGCGCATGCCGCGGAAGAGACCGCCCAGAAGGTGGTCCACGGCGCAAAGGAGATGGCCAGCCAGGTCCGCCACAAGGGCCAGGAGCTGCGCGACGCGACGAGTGGCAAGTCTGCCGGCACACCGCCCTCGACCACCGGCGCACCGCTCCCCGCCAAAGGAAAGTAGGACCAAGCGCCGCGCGCGCCGCGGTCACGTTCCACCGGCCGCGACGGGGGGACCCTTGGTGGTCACCCCCCTGGAGAGCGCCGCGGTCACCCCGGCGACGACCCGCTCGACCGACGCGTCGAACGCCTGCGCCATCGCCGCGGCGATCGCCTCGGGGCTGCTGGGTCCGCCGGGGGGGAGCGGGCGCTCGACGACGAAGGTCTCCTGGTGCTGCACGCTCTGATCGTCGCGCAGGGCCCAGGTCACCTGCATCCGCGCGGCGTGCCGGGGAGAGCGCAGCTCCTCGAAGGCGTCGAGGTCCACGTCCATCGTCGGTCCGGGGCCGGAGACGATCTGCCGAATCCCCTGCGATTCGAACAGCGCCCGAGTGAGGGCGCGCCGCAGATAGGCCTCTGGCTTCTCCGTCCAGCGGAGCTCTTCGTAGTAGCCAATCTCGTAACCCCGGTCGCGAAAAGCGATGCGGTCCTTCACGTAGGAAGCCGCGTTGACCCTTCCCAGGCGAAGCTCCAGGCTCGATGGCCGATCGCTCGTCGCCCGGGCCGCGTCCGGTGGGCTGGAGCGCTCGCCGATCGCCTCCGGGGTGAAGTAGCGGAGGATGACCGGATCGCTCTTCGTGAAGAACGCGCATCCGAGGAGCGGCACCGAGAGCGCGCCGACCACGATCCCGTGGCGCAACGTGGTCCTCACTTGGCCTTCCCTCTCCCCTTGAGCAGCATGTCCGGGTCCCGCTCGAGGGCGTCCGCGACGCGCTGGATCGCGGCCGTGAACTCCTGCACGTCGCGCAGCGTCTCCTCGAGCTCCGGTCCGAGGCTGCGCGCGTTGACCGCCACGTCGCCGACCGCGTTGGACGCTCGCTGGGCGCTGGCCAGGAGTCCCTTGTCGCCGTCGAGCTTCGCGAGCAGCGTGTTCGTCCTCGCGATCGTCTCGTTGAGGGCGGTCAGAGCCTCCTGCGCCTTGGCCGACACCGCTCCGACGTGGCTCTCGTGGATCTCCGCCTGCAGCGACGCGAGCACCTGGTTCGCGCGCGCGAGCGTCGAGGCCGCGCTCTCCATCAGCTTGCCTCCCTGCATGTCGTCCAGCAGGCGGTTGACCTTCCCGAGGATGACCACGATGCCGTCGGCGATCTCGGGGATCCGGTCCACCGCGCGGACGACCGCGTCCTCGAGGTTCTTCATCGTCGACTCCGCGGCCGGGATGTAGTTCTCCGGGACGGGGAAGGGCAGGACGGGGGGCGGGTTGTCCTTGACGTCGAAGAAGTCGATCTGCAGAAACTTCACGCCAGTGATTCCCTGCGACGCGATCTGCATGCGCAGATCCGCCGGCACGCGGATCTTGGACTTGTCGCCCTTGCCCACGACGAGCCCCAGCTCGGTCAGATCGACGATCGCCAGCTCGCTGGTGACGACCACGTGCCGGCGGTCCGGTGCGATCCCGATCGCGGACACCGTTCCCACCGTGACTCCGCGGAACTTCACGGGTGACCCGACCTCGAGCCCCTGGACCGACTCGTCGAAGTCGGTCTGGTAGCTCACGACCTTCTTCTTGAGGCTCTCCGCCCCCAGGAACGTGATCGTCGTCAGCGCGAGCACGACGCCCACGACCACGAAGAGCCCCAGCTTCCAGTGATTGGTCGGCGCTGCCATCAGCTGGCCCTCGGCAACCGGTTGAAGAACTGGTGGACGCGCGGGTCGGAGTCGTCATCGCGCAGCGCGCGAGGATCGCCGGTCGCGATGATGCTCTTCGTGTCCTTGTCGAGCATGATGCACCTCTTCGCGATCTTGAGGATGCTGGGGAGCTCGTGGCTGACGAGGACCAGGGTGAGGCCGAGCACGTCGTTGAGGGTCAGGATCAGCTCGTCGAGCTCGACCGCGCTCACCGGATCGAGGCCGGCGGACGGCTCGTCGAGAAAGAGGAGATCGGGCTCGAGCGCCATGGCGCGGGCGATCGCCGCGCGCTTCTTCATGCCGCCCGAGATCTCGGAGGGGAGCTTGTTCTCTGCCCCGTCGAGCCCCACGAGCCGGAGCTTGGCGCGCACGATGGCGCCGATGGCGTCGTGCGGCAGCTTCGTCCATTCCTCGAGTTGCAGGCCGACGTTCTCGCCGACGGTGAGGGAGCCGAAGAGCGCGCCGCCCTGGAACATCACGCCGAAAGGTGGTCGGCCGGCCTCGAGGTTCGGCCGGCCCAGACCCGCGATGGAGATCTCCCCGGCCATCGGGGGCTCCAGCCCGATGAGGTGACGCAGGAGGGTGGACTTGCCGCACCCGCTGCCGCCCAGGACGGCGAACACTTCGCCTCGCTCGACCTGGAACGAGGCGTCCTTCTGCAGGATCGCGTCGCCCCACCCCATCGTGAGCCCGGTGACCTGGATCATCGGAGGGCTCATAGGTCGAACGCGTGGAAGAACATGGTGAACCCGGCGTCGAGGAGGATCAGCGTGAAGAGAATCGACACGACCGACGACGTGGTGCGACGCCCGACTCCTTCGGCCCCGCCGGTGGTCGCGAAGCCTTGCTGGCAGGCGATGAGCGCGATCGCGAGCCCGAAGACGACGCTCTTGATGACGCCGGAGAAGACGTCCCACGAGTGGAGGGCCTTGTGCGTCTCGGACAGGTAGCCGCCGAAGGTCAACCCGAGCGTGGTCATCCCGACGAGGACCCCGCCGAGCATGCCCACCAGGTCACCGAGCAGGGTGAGCACGGGTAGCACCAGCATCAGCGCGAGCGCGCGCGGCAAGACGAGATAACTCATCGGGCCGAAGCCCATCGTGCGCAGCGCGTCGATCTCCTCGGAGACCTTCATCGACCCGAGCTCGGCGGCGAACGACGCGCCGGAGCGGCCGCACAGGATGATCGCGGTCATGAGCGGGCCGAGCTCCCGGGTCACCGAGAGGCCCACGAGGTCCGCGACGTAGATGTTGGCCCCGAACTGCTTCAGCTGGCGCGCGCCCTGGTACGCCATGACGAACCCCACGAGGAAGTTGATGAGGATCACGATGGGCACCGCGTCGGCGCCGCTCCGCTCCATCGTCGGCCAGAGCTCCTTCCAGTTACCCGTCTTGGGCTCCTTCAGCAGGCCGAGCGCGGCGAGGACGACGTCCCCGAAGAACCCGAGGACGCCCCTCACCTCGCGAAAGAAGTCCGAGGTCGCGCGGCCGATCTGGTTGAGGAGCCCTTCGTGCCTCCGCTTCCGCCGTCGAACCGGCTGGACGTCTCCCTTGTAGAGATGGATCAGCGCCTGCACGTTCTCGCGGGCGCCCACGAAATCGGCCACCACGCCGCGCGCCGCGAGGGTGCCGCGCAGGTGGACGAGCAGCGCCATCGTGCCCCCGT
>JBEKGQ010000672.1:0-4327 GCA_050012715.1 Polyangiaceae bacterium | reverse complement strand
CGAGCCATCGCGCGAGGGAACACGGAGCAGGCCAACCAGAGCCTCGACGAGATGGCCGGGGTCATCGTCCGCGGCGTCGAGACGATCGACCGCCTGCGCGCGTTCAGCCGCCAGGCACCGGACACGCTGGCGAAGAAGGTCGACCTCAACGGGCTGACCCGCGAGGCGGTGGCGATCGCTCGCCCGCGGATGGCGTCGCGCGTCGGAGCGCTTTGCCGCATCCACGAGGAGCTCGGCGAGGTGCCGCCCGTGGTCGGGCGTCCCGACGAGATCATCGGCGCGGTCGTGAACCTCGTCGTCAACGCGATCGACGCCATGCCCGATGGAGGAACCATCGCCGTGCGCACGGGCGTCACGGACGGTCGCGCGTTCCTCACCGTGGCCGACACGGGGCCGGGGATGACGCCCGAGGTCCAGGCCCGGGTCTTCGAGCCGTTCTTCACGACCAAGGGCTCCGAGGGGACGGGGCTGGGGCTGGCGAACGTCTTCGCGACGATGCAGCGCCACGGCGGCGCGGTGTCCCTGGAGACCTCACCCGGGAACGGGGCCGCGTTCACGCTGTCATTTCCCCTGGCGGAAGCCAGGAGGAGCTGACGCTCTCCACGTCGAGCGCCTCGCGGACCTTCCGCGACAGCGAGCTACGCGTGAACGGTTTTCGCAGGAACTGGAACTGGCTGACATCCGCGCCGCGAAGCGCCGGATCGTCCGCGTAGCCGGACATCAGGAGCACCTTCGTCACCGCTCCCCCCCGCCTGGCCTGAGCGGCGAGCTCCCGGCCGTTCATGCCAGGCATCACGACGTCCGTGAGCAAGAGGTCGATCCCTTCTCCCCGCGCGCAAACCGCGAGCGCCTCATCGGGGCCCGACGCCTCGATGACGCGGTACCCCGCGCCACGCAGGATCCTGCAGCCGACCTCGCGCACCGAGTCGTCGTCCTCCACCAGCAAGACCGTCTCTGAGCCTCGCAGAGCGTGGCCGTCCTCCGGCCGCATGCCGGCGTCGGCCGGTCCTTCGATCGAGGGCAGGAGCACCGTGAACGTGGTCCCTCGACCGACCTCGCTCTCGACGAAGACGCGACCGCCGCTCTGTTCGACGATTCCGAACACGGTGGAGAGCCCGAGCCCGGTCCCCTTGCCGCGCTCTTTGGTCGTGAAGAACGGCTCGAAGATGCGCGCTCGAGTGGCGGCGTCCATTCCCGTGCCCGAATCGGCCACGGAGACTCGGACGTAGTGCCCCGGAGGCAGCCCGGAGTAGGCCATCGTCGCGTCCTCGTCCACGACGACGTCGTCCGACGTGATGGTGAGTCGCCCGCCGCCGGCCATGGCGTCGCGGGCGTTCACGACGAGGTTCATCACCACCTGCTCCAGGTGTCCGGGGTCGGCCCGAACCGTGGCGCCCGAAGGGCCGCGAGCAAAGGTGACCGCCACGTCCTCCCCCACGAGGCGCCGTACCATGTTCTCCATCCCACCGAGGACGGTACCCAGGTCGAGGTTCCGAGGGTCGCGGACCTCCTGGCGGCTGAAGAGAAGCAGCCGGTGCGTGAGGTCGGCGGCGCGCTGCGCGGCGGTCCGTATCTCGTCGAGATCCGCCCGCGCGGCATCGTCGGGGCCGAGCCCGCCGGCGAGAAGGTCCGTGTAGCTCAGGATGACCGACAGCATGTTGTTGAAGTCGTGCGCGATGCCTCCCGCCAGGCGTCCCACGGCCTCCATCTTCTGCGCGTGCAGGAGCTGCTGCTCGGTCTCTTTCAATCGCGTGATGTCCTCTGCGATCCCGCCGAAGCTCTCGACGTTCCCGTCTCCGTCCCTCACGGCGAACGAGCGATCCCGGATCCATCGGATCGTTCCGTCTGCGCGGACGACGCGATAGACCTTGTCGTAGGTGCGGTCGGCCTGGTGCGCCGCGGCTTCTGCGACGCGGTCGCGGTCGTGAGGATGAACGGCGTCGAGCCAAGAGCCGGGGCTGAGGTAGAGGCTCTCGCGCGATCGCCCGAAGATCTCCTCGTAGGCGGGGCTCACGTACAGCATCCGCGTCTTGTCCGCGCTCGTCATCCAGAAGACCTCGCGGATGTTCTCGACGAGCTGCCAGAGGAAGCGCGGCTCGGCTCGAAGGCGTCCGTGCCAGGCCTTCAACGTCGCATGAAGGACGTCGTAGTCCGTGGGCTTCTCGAGAACGACGTCCGCCCCGGCGGCCCGAGCCGCTTCCTCGTCGTCGGTCGCGGTGACCACGACCACGACCGCGGACGGCTGCGTCGCCCGTGCCACGCGAACGATGTCGAACCCGGATACACCGGGCATCTCCAGGTCGCTCACCACCCCGTCGAAGGCGCCGCCACGGAGAGCGTCGAGCGCGCTTGCGGGATCTTCGCAGGTCACGACGTCGACGCCGTCCTGCCGCAGCAGGGTGGAGAGCGCCCGGACGGCCTGGCCGTCGTCATCCACCACGAGAATGCGCATGGCTCTGTCCCCCGTTCGAGTGTGCACCGCTAGGGCGCGTTGAAGACCACGGTGAAGACCTCGTACGACTTCACGCCGTTCTGGGCATGAAGGACGATCACCGAACGCATCAGCGGCAGCGCGTAACCCACGAGGTTGAACAGCGACGCGGCGATGGTCGGGCTCGAGCCGCCGGGGATCGGGGTCGGCACGCCCGACGAGTACGCCGCATCGATCTGGGCGAAGGACGGGCCGCCGGCCAGAGCCGACGTGACGACATAGCCCTCGCCCGGCTGCAGGCCGGCGTAGAGGTAGAACGACCCGGTCTGCGTCAGCACCATGTCGTTGATGTCGGCCGTCACGGCCAGGCCGTTGCTGAACGTGTAGCTCGGCGCAGTCACGCTCGTGAGAGAGATCGAGGTGTTGGTTACCGTGCCGTAGCCCGCATCGGTCTGCACCGGATTGATGTTCGGCTGATCGGAGACGGTGCTGTAGAGCACGAAATCCGACGAATAGTCGTCCGGGTTCATGTACCCGTTTTCGTAGTAGGCGATGGGGCCCACTCCGCCGTCGGACTCCAGCGGCATGAACTGGTCGGCGGTCGCGTGGAAGTTGCCGCCGATGACCTGACGTTGCGGGGTGACGTAGGTCGTTCCGGAGGCGGTGGCGCCGGTGGCGATCAGCTCGCAGGCCACGTCGTTCGTGACCACGCTCAAGGTCGTACCCGACGGCGACGTGGAGACGACCCAAGGGGTGCCGTCCGAGCGATCGACTCCGTCCACGCTGCTGCAGTTGGTGTAGATTCCGTCGAGCTCTTGGATCACGGGGAGGCCCAGGGCCTGATAGGTGGTGCTCAGCGCCCCTGATACGGCGCGCGGAGAAGAGCCTCTCGATCCGCATCCAACTGCGGTCATAGTGGCGAGGGTGCAGCTCATCGTCGCGACGAGCGCTCGAGTCGTTGCTTTCGTTGTCATTCGACTAACCTTTCGTTTCGCCATGGCGAGCGTGCCGCGGCTTCCCGGCGACAGGTCACGGATCCCTCGGGAGATCGACCCGGCAAATCGCTTTGCGTCTGCAGGACGACGATGCAGGTGACGTGCCGCGCTCGAGGTACGCATCGCACGCGGCACGGGCACCTCGCCCGACGAGTGCCGGTCGGGCGGGAGGCGCTCCGAATCTCGATCGCTCGACGCGCGTGTGCACGGTGCCTGGACCGCGCAAGTCGCGCGTCCATACGAAGAAACTGCGCCGCGGGGACGGCGGCCAGGCACAAAAGCCGGCGCACATCCCTGGCTCGCTTCTCGCTATCGAGCCAAGCGTGACGACCGGCCTCCGACCACCCTCGTGCCCCGCTCTGTCGTGGAGTCTCGCGTCGAGGAGAGCCGCCCTGCTGTTTTCGATCGCCGTTCTTTCGACGATGGTGTCCGCGTCCGGCTGCGGCGCCTCCGGCGCGGGCTCGGTGGATGCGAAGGTCGAGCTCGTCGGCGAGCTGCCGTTGGGCCTCGCCCTCGGCAGCATCGCGTCGATCAACGGCACGTACGGCAGCGGCTGCGTCGCCCGCTCCGGCGCGTGGTCCGCCATCGTCTCCGGCGGCCAGCCCCAGTACCCTCTCCTCAGCGTCGTCACCGGCAACGCGGCATGTCGACTCACCCTCGTGTCGATCGTCGCCGACCAGACCTACTCGGCCAGCCCACCGCTCGAGTTGACGAGCGGGTACCAGGCCTCGGGCTCGGCGCTTGCGCCCGTCTCCGAGGGGGGAGCGGCGAGCGTCGCCTTCTACGCGAATGCCGCGCTCAGCGACGCGACTTTCGCGGACGATTTCACGATATCGCTCCTCTACTCGAGCAACCCGTTCGCGGTGAGCGGAACGGCCACCGCGAGCTTCGGGACGGTCTC
>JBEKGQ010000671.1:0-4332 GCA_050012715.1 Polyangiaceae bacterium | reverse complement strand
GTAGGCGACGACGACCGGCGTGTCCCCGCGCGCCATCGCGGGAGCCGCGAACAGCCACGACACGAAGGCGACGGACGCACCGAGAAGCCAGGGAAGTCGCATCGGCCGGACCTCGGGGCCCGCATGAGCAACCGCCACGCCACCGCCGGTCGCACGCGTTTTCGGCCCGCGTTCACCCCGGCCAGGACCACATCATCGCTTCGGGCGAGACGACCGAGTCACGCCGGTCGTGGCGCCGCGTTCACAGTCGGAGGCTGCTCAGCGGCCTCCGTCGTCCTTGCCGAAGTAGAGCGTGATCGCGTTGGCGGTCACGGCGGGGCCGCTCGATCCGAAGTGGCACCAGGGCTCGATCTTCGGTCTTATCCGAGCGAAAGCGCAGGGCCCACATCGCGTCGGCACGAGGCAGTGCAAACCGTGCGCCCCCGGTCGGGTCAGACGAGCACGCCCCCGCCGTCGACGACGAGCGACTGTCCGGTGACGTAGCCGCCGCGCATGAAGCCGAGGTAGTGCTCGGCGACGTCGGCGGCCCTCCCGATGCGGCCGACCGGGAGCTTCGCCGCGGCGTCGGCGAACATCTTGCTGCGCGCGGCCTCGGGGAGGTTGGACCAGAGATCGGTGTCGACGAAACCGGGAGTGACGATGTTGACGCGGATGGGCGCGAGCTCGACGGCGAGGGTGCGGGTGACCGCCTCCATCGCGGCGCAGATGCTGGCGCCGATGACGAAGCCGGCGTGGGGCCGCAACCCGGCGGTGCCGCTCGTCAGGACGATGGACCCGTCGCGGGCGAGGTGCGGCCGCGCCGCCTTCACCGCCGAGAGCGCGCCCCAGAAGCGGAGCTCGAGGAACGCGCGCGCCTTCGCGAGGTCGAGCCCGTCGAGGGGGGCGAGCATGAGCTCCTCGCCGGCGGTGTAGACGAGGTGATCGATCGCGCCGAGGCGGTCGAAGAAGGCCCGCACCTCGGGTTCCACGCGGAGGTCGACGGCGTGCCCTTCGGCGCCGGGCACTTCCCTCGCGGCGGCGGCCACGCGCGCCGGGTTGCTCGACACCACGACGACCCTCGCCCCCTCTTGCGCGGCCTGCTCGGCGACCGCCCGCCCGATGCCCGCGGAGCCTCCCAGGACGACGATTCGCTTGCCCTTCACCATGATGGCCTCTCCTCTCGAGCCCCATCCTGGGCCCGACGTCGTCATGCCACCAGCGCACTCTCGTCATCTGGAGGATGCTAGATGGTCATGCATGACCGCCGACTCGCGCCTCCTGGGCGGCCTGGATCTGCTGACCGCCATCGTGGAGACGGGGAGCTTCGTCGGCGCCGGAGAGCGGGTGGGGCTCTCGCCGTCCGGGGTGAGCCGCGCCGTGGCGCGCCTCGAGGAGCAGGTCGGGGTCCGGCTCTTCGATCGCAACGCCCGCGCCGTGGTGCTCACCGACGAGGGGCGACGCTTTCACGAGCAGGTGACGCCGCTCCTGGCCGCGCTCGAGGACGCGGTCGAGGGCGCAACGCGCTCCGCGACCCAGGTTCGCGGACGCCTGCGCATCAACGCCGACGGGTCGGCCAGCCGCGTGCTCGCGCCCCACCTGCCGGGGTTCCTGGCCGAACACCCGGAGCTGGAGCTCGAGGTGGTCGTGCGCGACGCCATCGGCGACCTGGTGAGCGAGGGGTTCGACGCGGCGGTGCGCTTCGGGGAGCCGCAGGCGGAGGGCGTCATCGCGCGGCGGCTCCTGCAGACGCGGATCCTCACGTGCGCCTCGCCGGCGTACCTCGCGCGCCACGGGCGACCGAAGCACCCGCGCGATCTGACGAAAGGGCACGAGTGCATCCGCTTTCGCGACCCGCGGAGCGGGCGTCCCTTCGCCTGGGAGTTCCACCGCGGTCGCAAGCCGCCGCTCGCCGTCGAGGTCCACGGCCGCCTCTGCGTGAACGACGTGAGCACCGCGGTGACCGCGTGCATCGCCGGGCACGGCGTGGCGCAGCTCATGGAGCTGGGGTCGCGCGATCTCCTGCGCCAGGGCACGCTGGTCGAGCTCTTCCCCGGGTGGCACGACGAGCTCTTCCCGCTCTACGCGTTTCATCCCTCCCGCCACTTGCCGCCCGCCAAGGTGCGCGCCTTCCTCGACATGATCGTGAACGCGGACGTATCCACGCGCGGCATGGCCTGAGCGCGCGGTGCCGGATCCTCAGTACCCGATGGCCTTCAGCGCGGCGGGTCCGAGACGCTGGCAGAGCTGCGCGAGGTAAAGGCTGTTCGGCGCGACCTGGACCCCCGGCGACTCGATGATGCCCTGGGGCAGAACGGGGCCCGCCGGCACGATCCCCGGCTCGCTCGACGTCTTCTCCGTGCCGGCGGTGCCGATCGCCCAGTTCGCCGTCCCCGGCGGCTGCTGGAGGAGCAGCGAGGCGGCGGCGCTGTTCCAGATCACCCCGAAGGCGATGGCCCAGCCATGGCCGCTGCCGGCGGTTCCCTCGTTCATGAAATCGATGCGCGTGTCGCCCGTCGTCCCGGCGTTGACGCCGTCGACGAGGAGCCCGGTCGCCCAGTGCATGTGCGGCTCGAGCGCGTTCTTCCCGCCGCCGTCCTCGTCCGACATCGTCATCTGGAGGACGACGTTCGGCCCCGACGTGTAGTCCATCGTCGCGTAGGAGTAGACGCCCATGCCCGACGAGGTGCACCGCTGGACGAGGATGCCCTGACCGTCGATCGAGTAGTGGAAGGGGTAGCCCGCGGCGTTGTCGATGAGGGCGGCGCGGATCACCTTCGAATCCTGGATGGTGACCCACTTCGCCCCGCTCTCGACGGTGAAGCCCTCGGTGAACTCGTCGCCCTCGACGTCGCTGACCCACGCGTTCTCCACCGCGCCCATGTCGAGGATGTCGTACGTCGGCTGGTCGATGGGGACGGTCTGCGAGGGCGCGACGAGGCGCATCGCCTCGAGCCCCACCTGCTCGATGCGCCCGGGGAACGTGTAGGGGCTCACGCTCGGACGCGGCGCACCGGCGCCCCACGTGGCGAGGTCGAACGTGTCGCCCAGCGGCGCGTCGAGCGTCACGGTGTTCCCGGAGACGGCGGCGATGGTGCGATCGGCGTGGATGACCGTGCCGGCGGCGATCCAGGTCTGCTTCGCGTCGCCGTTGACCAGCGTGTCCATGCCCACGTAGTGGATCCACGCCGCGGTCACCGGGCGATCGACGAGCACGGGCGTTCCGGGCGTGAGACCCGTCGTGGCGGCGACGTGGAACGTCGTGGCGCCCGACGGGACGTAGTCGTCCGTGATCGCGTCCGAGGTCGACGACTCCTCCCAGCCTCCCGTGCCGGCGATCGTGATGACCGTGCGCGGCGCGCCGGCGACGTTGACGAGCGTGCCCCCCGTGCCCGAGCCGCTTCCGCGCAGGACGACGCCCGAGGTCGTGATGGAGAGCGACCCTTCGAGCGTGAACGTCCCCGGGGCGAGGAGCACGGCGCCGCGCAGACCGCCGGTCGCCGGGAGCTTCGAGACCGCGTCGATGGCGGCCTGGATGCCGGGCGTGTCGTCGGCGCCGCCCGAGGGCGTGACGGTCTGCTGGACGGGGACCACCGGGATGGCGACGCCGCCGCCCATGTAGCCGGCAGACGAGAAGTCGAGGAGCCGCTCGCCGGTGGGCAGCGTGCCGTACGCGAGATGCCCGGGGGTGTCGACGTAGGCCCACTTGCTCGTGGGGCCGGCGTCGACCGCGAGCATCGCGCACTGGGCCGCCCCCACGTCGACCGCCGCGAGGGCGTCGCCCTGTCCCGCGCCGCCATCCGCCCCCGGCGTGGTCGCCGTACCGTCCATGCTCGCCGCGCCGTCTACGTTGCCGGTCCCGGGCTCGGGTGGCGCAGCGTCGATGCCGGGCGCACCGGCACCCTCCCCCGGCCCGGTCTGGCCGGGTGACCCGCAAGCGGCGACCGTCGAGAGCACGGCCGCCGCGGGCACGAGGACGAGGAACGCGAGGGAGCAGAAGCCGCGCGGCATCGAGGGATGCCGTTCAGCAAGAATCGAGCGAGCGGTCCGCCCCTTGCTCGACGGGCACTTGGGCGAGGCTCGACGCCGCGCGAAGGCGCCGGCGCCGGCGCACCGTGACACGGCAGGATGCCGGTGTTTCGCCGGATGTCACGGGTGCGCGTGCGCGTACTCTCTTCTTCCATGGCCCAACCTCCGCCGCGCTACCTGGTCGTCCCGTTCATCGGACCCGACGGCGTCGGCAAGACGACGCTCCTCCAGGCCCTCGGCGGCTATCTCCACCGGCGCGACGGCCTGGCCGCGCCCCCTCTGCGCGCGGTGCAGGCGTCCGGCTCGCCCGCGACCGTCCTCGATGCG
>JBEKGQ010000670.1:0-4335 GCA_050012715.1 Polyangiaceae bacterium | reverse complement strand
CTTGCGAGCCGGTGCTCGAGGCGGAGGTGAGGCACGTCGTTCGCGAGGAGATGGCGCGTACGGTGGAGGACGTCGCGCGACGGACCCGCCTCGGCCTCGGGGCGTGCGGCGGGATGCGGTGCGCCGCGCGCTGCGGGCAGATCATCGCCGACGAGCGCGGGCTCGCGCCGAGCGAGGGCCTCGCGCTCGCGCGGCGGTTCCTCGTGAAGCAGGGCCGTTCGCGCATCGTCGCGATGGGCCCGGAGCAAGCGAGACAAGAAGCGCTGGCGCTCTCGCACATGCGCGCGTCGATGGGAGAGCCGTGAAGACCGTCGTCGTCGCCGGAGCCGGCGTCGCCGGGACCGCCGCGGCGCTGACCGCGGCCCGCGGCGGAGCCCGTGTCGTGCTGCTCGACGGCGGCACGGGGGCGACGACGCTGTCGACGGGGGCCATCGACGATGCGCCGTGGGGGCGCGCGGCGGTCGCGGTGACTCCAGTGTCGCCGGCGGCGCGCGCCGTGCTCGACGCGCTCGCGGGGTACGCGGTGCCGGCCGCGGGCGCTCGCCTCGCGACGACCGCGGGCATCCTGCGGCCCGCCCGCGGGCTCGACCTCGCGCTGCTCGATCTCGCGCCGCTCGCCGGCCGCCGCATCGGCGTCGTTCAGTGCGATCGGCCCGGGTGGGACGCCGCCGTCCTCGCGCGCGCCTGGGCCGACGCGGGCGACCGCGGCGACGCCTTCGCGCCGCTCGATGCGGCCGTCCTCCGCCACGTCGACGAGAGGCTCATCCCGGCGACCGACTTCGCGGCGCGGCACGACGACGAAGGGCGCCTCGCGTGGCTCGCCGAGCGCCTGCGGGAAGCCCTCGCCGGCGCGGGGGCCGGCTTCGATGCGCTGATCCTGCCCCCGTCGCTGGGGGTGGAGACCGCGAAGGCCCAGGCCTTGTCGGCCCTCGTCGGGGTCCCTTGCGGCGAGGCCGCAGGGCTCCCGGGTGGCCCGTCGGGCCTACGCTTCGAACGCGCGCGCGATCGGGCCCTCGCTGCCGCGGGCGTCATTCGGATGGAGGCCCGCGTGGCGGCTGTCGTGCGCCACGGCGATCGGTGGAGGGTGGCGCTCGAAGGGGACGAGCCCGCCATGGAGGCGGTCGCCGTAGTCCTGGCGTCGGGAGGTCTGGTCGGCGGGGGCCTCGAGTATTCGCCCGCCGAGGCCATGCCCGCCGGCGTCCTCCCGCCTGCGTCTCGCCCCCCCTTCCGCCTGGCGTTCGACGTCCCCGCCGCGACGCTGGGCGCCCACGGACGCCCGCTCGATCTCCCCGGCTCGCTCTTCGGCATCCCCCCGGAGTCGCTCGCGTGGCCCTTCGCGCCGGACGCCGCGATGGAGCGCGCCGGTGTGCTCGTCGACGCCGACGGCCGCGCGGCGGCCGGTCTCTACGCCGCGGGAGAGACCGTGGCGGACGCACCTCGCACCTGGCTTCGCGCCCTCGAGAGCGGCGCCCGGGCCGGCGCCGCTGCCGCCCGGGACGCCATCGCCCTCGACGGGGTCAGCGCGACGGCGTCGGACCGCTCGCCATCAGCTTCCGCAACACCTGCCAGCCGACCCTGAGCACGCCGTCGGTCCCCTTCTCGGGATCGTCCGCCACGTTCCTCGCCTCGCTGCCGCTCGCTTCGGGCGTCTCGGGGCCCGCGTCCGCGTCGAGCACGACGACCGACGTCGGCTTCTCCGTCGTCCCGGCGCCTCCCGTCTGCGGAGCGAGATGCCCCGCGAGATCCTTCTCGCGGTAGGAGACGAGGCCGTCCTCCTTCGCCCTCTGCTCGACCGCCACGTCCGGGTGCACGCCGTCGGCCTGGATCGCGTGCCCGAGCGGCGTGTAGTAGCGGGAGATCGTGAGCCGCATCCCGGCGCCCCCCGGGAGCGAGATGATCGCCTGCACGCTGCCCTTGCCGAACGTCGGCTCGCCCACGATGGTCCCGCGCTTGTGGTCCTGCAGGGCCCCGGCGACGAGCTCCGACGCGCTGGCCGTCCACTGGTTGACGAGCACGACGAGCGGCTCGCGGACGAAGGCTCCGCCCGAGCGCGCCTTGACCTCGTCGACGATCTGCCCGCGGTGGCGCGCGGTGTAGATGACGCCCTCGTCGAGGAACTCGTCGGCCACGTCGGCGGCCTGATCCACGAGCCCGCCCGGATCGGCCCGGAGGTCGAGCAGGATGCCCGCGAGCGGTCCCCCGGCACGCGCCCGCAGCTTCGCCGCCGCGGCGAGGAGCTCGTCGTGCGTGCGCTCCTGGAACTGCTTGACGCGGACGTAGCCGACCCGCCCTACGAGGAGCTTCGACGACACGCTGGCCACGCGGATGATCTCGCGCACCAGATCGAACGTGAGGATGTCGCCGACGCCCGTACGGCGGATGCCCATCTTCACGTGTGACCCCGGCGCGCCGCGCAGCTTCTTGACGAGCTTGTCGAGCGGCTCGCTGGACGGGTCTTTGCCGTCCACGCTGATGATGAGGTCGCCGCTCTTGATGCCCGCCTTCTCCGCCGGTGAGCCCTCGATCGGCGCGAGCACGATGAGCTGGTCGTTGCGGTTCTCGACCTCGATCCCGATGCCCCCGAACTGCCCCTCCGTGTCGCTCTCGAAGGCCAGGTACTCCTCGGGCGGCATGTAGCTCGAGTGGGGGTCGAGCTCGGCGACCATCCCCTTGATGGCCCCGTCGACGAGCTTCGCCCGGTCGACCGGGTCCACGTAGTCGTTTTCGACCTCCACCAGCACGCGACCGAGCTGTTCCATCGCCGCGTACGGAGTGTCGCCCTGAGCCACCCTCGCCGGTGCGCCGACCGCCGTCACGCACGCGCCCCCGGCGAACGCCGCCAATGTGAGCACGGGGACGACGAGCAAGCGGCGGGCGAAGGAGGGGCGGCTGGCGGGGGGCATGGGAGAGCCAAGGTAGCCGGCGAGAGGCCTGCCGACGATGTAGGAGACTTGCTCAGCTTGATCCCCGGCGTAAGGCAGCCGACAATCGCTCTGCTCTCGTGGAGGAGGCTTCCCCCCGCTCCCCCCGTACTGCCACCCCCGCACCTTCCACGCGAGACCCCGAAGGAGGATCACCTTGGCGACCAATGACAAGGAGTCGATGGCGAGCTTGCCCGGTTCCAAGACCGACAAGCGCAAGCAGAGTCTCTACTTTCCGGAGTCGATGCTGCAGGAGATAAAGGAAGAGGCGGCCCGGCTCGACCGTTCGCTCTCCTGGGTCGTCCAGCGTGCGTGGAAGATCTCGCGCGTCGAGATCAAGAAGCTCCCGAGCGTCAACGACGTCGAAGGGGCCGAGGACGAGGAGGGCGGCTGAGCACCGACCCCGCGGTCGACGCGACCTCGTTCGCGCTGGCCACGGACGGGACGCGCCTCTTCGTTCGTACCCGGGTAGGGACGCACGCCCCGGGCGACGTCCACGCGATTCTCAGCGACGGTATCCTCTGCGACGGCTTCATCTGGAAGTACGCGTGGGACGAGCTCGGCCGCGTGGTCCCGATGGTGCACTGGCACTACCGCGGCCACGGGCGGAGCGCGCCGCCGGTCGATCCCGCGCGGATCGACATCGCGGCGCACGCCGACGACCTGGGGAGCGTACGGAGGGCGGTGGGGGACCCTCCGTGCGTGCTCGTCGGCCACTCGATGGGATGCCAGGTCGCGCTCGAGGCCTACCGGCAGAGGCCCGAGGGCGTGCGAGGGCTGGTGCTCGTGTGCGGGAGCTTCGGCAACGTCACGAGCACGTTCCACAACATCCCGGTGCTCGAGCTGGTGCTCCCCCGGCTCCTCGATCTGGCGCTCAAGGCGCCGGACGTCGTGCGGGCGGTGTGGAGCCGCCTGCCGCCGCAGCTCGCGCTGAAGATCGCGCTGAAGGCCGGGGAGATCGACCCCGAGCGCGTCCACGCCGAGGACATGCTGCCGTACCTCGCGCACATGACCCACGTCGACTTCCCGATGTTCCTGCGGATGCTGCGGGCGGCGGGTGAGCACACCGCGGGCGACCTCTTGCCGAAGATCGAGGTCCCCGTGCTGGTCGTGGCGGGCGAGCGCGACACGTTCACGCCGCCTTTTCTCGCGACGGCGATGACGGAGGCGATCCCGCACGGCGAGATCCTCATGGTGCCGAGCGGCACGCACGTGACCCCGATCGAGCAACCGGAGCTCGTCAATGCGCGCATCTTGCAGTTTCTTCGCGAGCGCGTGCTCTAGCGGCGTCGGCGCGGTCGTCGCGATCGCGGCCATCGGCTGCACGAAGCCGGCGGACCCGGCGCCGGCCGCGGCCTCTACGGCGACCGCCGTCGACCCGGCGCCCGCGTCGTCGGCGCTGGTGGCGGTGGAC
>JBEKGQ010000669.1:0-4342 GCA_050012715.1 Polyangiaceae bacterium | reverse complement strand
CTCTCGACAGCCGTGAGCGGCTCGTCGCAGCGGCGCCCGTTCCGCTGCCGTCGCCGGCGCCGGTTGCCGAAGCGGAAGCGGAAGCGCCGGTGCCGCACGTGGCCGAGCTGAGGGAGCTGCCCGAGCTGGAGGAGTCGCCGCCGGAGATCCTTGCCGCGGTCGAGGAGGTCGAGGAGGCGCCCCGCTCGTCGCGTCGTCCGGTCGCTCCGGAGCCGGAAGAGCGGCTCGCCGACATGGCCTTCGGCGCCGAGGAGCCGGCCCCTCCGCGACACACGCCGCCGCCCGAGTCCGGCCGATTGCCGGCCGTCCCCGCCGTCGAGTTCGACGGTGACGTCACCGGCGTCCGCGAAGCGACGCCCATCGTGGCGCGGCCGCGTGAGCTCGTGCCGGAAGCGACGCGCCCCGCGCTGGCGGCGAGCGACGCGGTGGCCGACGTCGTCGGCGACGCGCAGCGTTTTGCGCCCGCCACCTTCGCCGAGCTGCTCGACGCGAGCCTGGCGCTCTGAGGGCTCAGGGCGGAGGCGGGCGAGGATGAACGGGCCCGAACACCTCGAGATCCTCGAGCCGCTCGGTGCGGATCAGGGAACGTTCGTCGCCCGGGACACCTCGTTGGGCTCCCCCCAGCTCGTCGTCGTCGAACGGGTGACACGCGCGTCTCCGGTCCCGGCTGCGCGCACCGAGCTCCAGCGTCGCGGTCGTGCCCTGAAGGCGCTCGAGCACCCCAAGGTGGTGCGCGTGCGGGACGTGTTCGAGCGGGACGCCGAGGTGCTCGTCGTCTCCGACTACGTCGACGGCGAGTGGCTCTCGTCGCTCATGATGATGCAGCCGCGCCCTCCGGTGGGGGTCATGGTGCGGGTCGTCATCGACGTGCTCGAAGGGCTCGGCGCGCTCCACGGGCTGCACGACGAACGCGACCAGCCGATGGGGTTCGTTCACGGCGCGCTCGGGCCGGATACGGTGCTCGTCGCCGCCGATGGCGTAGCGGAGATCGCCCGCGCTTGCCGCCTACCGCGGCCGGGCACGAACGAGCGGTACGTCGCGCCCGAGCTCCGGCGGGGAGACGGCCCGGCGGACGTCGGCAGCGACATCTATGCCGCCGGGGCCATCCTGCGAGACATCGTCGCGGACGCGCCCAGTGACGCCACGTGGGCGGAGCCGCTCACGGACATCGCTTGGCGTGCGTGCGCGGTCGACCCCGACAACCGATGGCCTTCGGCGCTCGCCATGGCCACGAGCGTGCGGCGCATCGCCGGCTCCCGGCTCGCGACGGCGGCGGTCGTCGCGGAGTTCATGCGGCGGCAGTTCGGGGCCAAGATCCTCGGCCGCCGCGCGGCGCTCGAGGCGCTCGACGAGCCGGGCGCGCCGTCCTCGGAGCCGGTCTCGCTCAAAGCCTCGGAGCTCGAGCTGCTCGATCCGTCGTCGCTGCCGACCCTCATCGAGCCGCTGCCGGCGATCGTGCCGACGCTCAAGCCGCCGCCCGTGCAACTCGCCGCGCCGGCGCGACCGCCCGCGCGAGAGGTGGCCGCGCCGAGACCCACGGCCGCGAGGAAGCCGGCGCTGATCCTCGAGACGCAGGAACTCCAGGACCCCCCCGAGCCACCAGACCCTTCGACCCTGCGGCGGCCGACGGGCGCCCCCGCGGCGAAGTCGGTCTCGCCGCGGCCACCCCAGGTTCAGGCGCCCCCGGTGCGTGCATCGCAGGTGCAGGCCCCTCCAGCGCACGCGCCTCCCGTGCCAGCCCCTCAAGTGGTCGCGATGCCGCTGCAGGCAGCGCCGCCGGCTGTCCCGCCGCAAAAGTCGCTACCGCCCCCGACCATCCGGCCCGAGGAGACCGCTCCGCTGTCGGAGTCCTACCGCCGGCAGATGCCGACGTTTCCGACGTTCGAGGAGCGGGTCCCGCCGAGGCGTCGGACGGCGATGCAGGGCATCTTGATTGCAGCCGCCATCGTCGGAACGTTCGTGCTCGGATGGTGGCTGGGCCGCGCCAGCGCCCCGCCGGGCGAGACTCCGCGGGCGGCGTTCCCCGGCCCGACGCTCCCGGTGGCAGTACCACCGGCCCCCGCCCCGACTCCCGAACCGGCCCCCACTCCGACCGTCGTGGCCTCCGTCCCCGCGCCCGCCGTGGCTAGCTCCACCCCCGCGGTGACGGCATCGGCGCCGGCGGCGACGGCCCCGCTCGCCGTCGCCGTGCCCACGGCGCCAGCCTGGACGACCGCCCCGGCGACGACGCCGACACCCCGTCCGGTGACCATGCCCACCACGGCGCCGAGCGTCGTCGCGGCGCCGTCCGCCGCCCCCACGGTTGCGCCGAAGCCGAGCGCAACGCACGGCGGCTTCGTTCCGGAGGAGCTCTGACTCACATACTGACGCCGCCGAGCCACACCACGTCCGTGTGGTTCAGCCACGTCCGCTGCCTGCGCGCGAAGACGCGCGTCGCGCGCACGATCGCCGTCTCGAGCTCTGCTCTGGGCAGCGTTCCCGCGAGCATCGCACGCACTTGCGCGTAACCCACGCTCCCGAGCGCCCGCGCTTCGCCCGCTCCGCCGGCGATGAGACCCTGGACCTCTTCGATCCACCCCTCGGCGAGCCACCCGCGGACACGCGTCCGTATCCGCTCCGTCAACACCGCCCCGTCGCAGGCGATCGCCACGAGCTTCGCTCGATGGCGAGCTTGCGCGAACCCATGTTCCTTCTGCCAGGCGCTGAGCGGCCGTCCGGTCAGCTCGAACACCTCGAGCGCACGGCTGACCCGCACGAGGTCGTTGGGATGCAGCCTCTCCGCGCTGTCCGGGTCGACCGCGCGCAGCCGGCGGTGCAGCGCCAGCCGCCCCTCGGCCTCGGCGAGCGCACGGTGCCTCGCCCGCACCTCGGGGCTGGCCGAGGGCGCCTCCGCGAGCCCGAAGAGGAGCGCCTTCACCCACAGGAACGTTCCCCCGCAGACGATGGGCACCTTGCCTCGCGCCCGGACTGCCTCGACGACGCGACTCGCGTGCGCGGCCCACGAGGAAGCATCGACGTGCTCCAGCGGGTCGAGCATCGATACGAGGTGGTGCGGCGCACGCCGCAGCTCTTCGGCGGTGGGCTTGCCGGACCCGACGTCGAGGCCGCGATAGATCTGTACGCTGTCGGCGCTGATCACCTCCCCGTCGAGCCGCTCGGCGAGCTCCACCGCGAGCGCCGTCTTGCCGCTCGCCGTCGGCCCCACGACGGCCAGGAGCTCGCCCGGGTGCTCGCGCGCCAGGGTCAGCGCGTGGTCGACGGGGTCGCGCAGCTCAACGGCCGACACGCCGCTCCAGCTCGTCGTAGCCGATGCGCGTCACGACCGGGCGCCCGTGGGGGCAGTGACCGCCGAAGTCGATGTGGTCGAGCGCCCGCAGGAGCGCCACCGCCTCCTCGCGTGAGAGCGCGTCGCCGGCCCGGATGCTGCCGTGGCACGCCATGGTCGCCAGCACCATGTCCGCCGCGTCCCCGAAGGGCCGCGTCGCCGAACGCCCGAGCTCCGCCACCAGGTCGCGCACGATGCGCTCGGGACGCACGCGCGCGAGGAGCGTCGGCACCGCGTGAACCGCGACCGCGTTGGGACCGACGGCGCGCAGCTCCACGCCGAGGGCCGCCACCTCGGCCCCGTGCTCCTCGAGGACGGTCATTTCGGCCGGGAGGAGCTCGACAACGTCCGCGATGAGGAGCCGCTGCGTCGACATCGCGCGAGCTTCGAATGCTCGTCGCAGCCGGTCGAACGTCACCCGCTCGGCGGCGGCGTGCTGGTCGAGCACGTAGAGGCCGTCGCTTCCGCTGCAGACGAGGAAGGTGCCACGCACCTGGGCCAGAAACTCGAGCGACGCGTAGAACCCGGCTCCCTCGAAGAGGGCCTTCGATGCGGGGGCTTCCGCCGGTAAGGGCGCCCGGGGGTCGGTGACCGAGGTGAGGGTCGTCCGCTCGGCGAGCGACTTCTGCGTCGAGGGGTCCTCGGTGGCAGGCGCGAGCTCCCACGGATCGCGGCCGAGCGCCTGCGGATCCCCCTCGGCGACGAAGCGCGTCGTCAATGGCTCGGCGGCGTCGCTCGCCTCGCGGGGCGCGCGATTGAACGACCAGGGGCGTCCCGTCCCCAGGGCCGGGAGGTTGAACGCCCGTGCGAGCGCCGCGTGGAGCTCGCGCGTCACGGCGTCGAAGAGCGCCCGCCCGTCCGCGAAGCGGACCTCGGCCTTCTGCGGGTGGACGTTGACGTCGACCTGATCCGGCGGGAGGTCGATGTAGACGGCTCCCACCGGATAGCGCCCAGGCTCCAGCACCGACCCGTACGCCTGCGCGACGGCGCGGGCGAGCGACCGATCGCGAACGGGGC
>JBEKGQ010000668.1:0-4347 GCA_050012715.1 Polyangiaceae bacterium | reverse complement strand
GAATCGTGGCCAAGGCAACGATCCAGACGTTCCGGGCGGCCATGAAAGGGGTCGGCCCCCGGGGTGTCCTGGAGCCGACTGGGACAGATTTGGGCCTGTCCCGGGACGGACGGCGGCAGCCCAGTGCGCAATCGGGCATTGCCGCACGTCAGGGTTGCCGGATGCGCTCTGACTAGGCGGCTCTCTTCTTGTTCGCGCCGTTCGCGCCGAGCCGGCCGAGCGCCCACGACGCCGTGACGGCGACTCCGTGCACCATCGACGTCGGCTCGCCCCCGAAGCGTTCGCGCCACTTCGAGTCGTCGAGCACGAAGGGCCTCTTCCACTGGTAGGTCATCTCCGCGACCTCGCGCATCACGGGGGCGAAGACGCCGATGCCGTGGAGGAGCCAGTCGCCCAGGTGCTGGATGCGCACCTCGCGTCCGAGCCCGAAGGCGCGGCCGAAGCGCTGGATCACCGCGCGGGTCGACTCCGCGGGGGCCGCGAGAGCGTGCCACACCTGGCCGAGCACGTCGTCGTCGGCCTCGCCCAGGGTCACCATCGCTCGCGCGACGTCGGGGCCGTACGAGTAGGTGTGCAGCGCGTCCGGATCGCCCTGGCACAGCGCCGACTTGCCGGCGGGGACGCGGTCGTAGAAGTGCGGACCGAACAGCGTGGCCTGGAGGAAGTCCGGCCCGTAGAAGTCGCTCGCCCGCACGATGGCGACGCGCAGCCCGTCCCGCCGGCTCGCGACGAGCGTCTCCTCGGCGAGACGCGCGCGGAGCTCCCCCTTCCGGCTCACCGGCGCCATCGGGGTCGCCTCCGTCATCGGCCCGTCCGGGGCGCCGTACATGTAGAGGTTGTCGAGCTGCACGAGCTTCGCGCCGCTCCTCAGCACGCCGTGCTGGATGCCGCGCCGCATCCCCGGCAAGAGCTCGGCCCACTTGTCGTACGCCGGATTGACGCAGTCGTAGACCACGCTCGCCCCGCGCGTTGCCTCCTCGGCGAACCCGAGGTCGGCGATGTCGCCGCGGCGCCACTCGAGGCCCTCGCGCGTCTCCCCCGGCGGCCCGCGCCTCACCTGCCGCACGCGCTTGCCTCGCGCGAGGAGCTCGCGCGCCAGCACCGTACCGACCTGCCCTGCGCCCAGGATCACGTGGAGCTCGTTCGCGTTCATGCGGTGATCCTGTAGCTTGCAAGGACGCAACGCTACGCCCAGAAGCGCAACCTTCACTTGCACGGATGCAACGCCATGCCGCCTCGCTGGGACGATGTCCCCCTCTTTCTCGCGCTCTTCCGGGAGCGCAACCTCACCGCCGCCGCGCGCCGGCTCGGGCTCGACGCATCGACCGCGAGCCGCCGCCTCTCCGCGCTGGAGGAGACCACGCGCACCCGCCTCTTCGACCGCACGCGGCTCGGGCTCTCCCCGACCGAGGCGGCGGAGAAGATGCTCGCGGCGGCGGAGGAGATGGAGCGCGCCGCCCTCCGACTCGCGAGCGCCGCGGAGGCGAGCGAGGTCGGCGTGGAGGGCGTCGTCCGCATCTCGGCGATCCCGGGGCTCGCGGACGCGCACGTCGCGCCGCGCCTTCACCGGCTGATCGAGCGGTACCCCCGGCTCCGCGTGGAGCTCGACGTGGCCAACCGCGTGACCGACCTCACGCGGCGCGAGGCGGACCTGGCGCTGCGGAGCATCCGGCCGCAGTCGGGGGAGCTCGTGATGAAGAAGGTGGCCACGTTTCGCTGGCTCGCGATGGCGTCCGTCGACCGGGCGCGCGCCCTCCCCGTCGTGCAGCGCTGGGAAGACGCCCCGTGGATCACCTGGGACGACGATCTGGCCCACATCCCGACCGCGCGCTGGGTGGCGAAGCACGCCTCGGGCACGCCGCCCGTGCTCCGGACGAGCAGCATGACGTCTCAGGTGGAGGCGGTGAGGAGCGGCCTCGGCATCGCGCTCCTCGACGAGTACGCCCCGACGGTGCACGCCGGGCTCGCCCCCGTGCGCTACGCGCGCGCGCTCGAGGCGTCGGCGGCGGAGTGGCCGGTGGACGACCTTTGGCTGGTCGGCCACGCGGCCCTCCGCGACACGCCCCGCGTCGCCGCGGTGTGGGACTTCTTGATCGAGATGTTTGACGAGGCCGCGAACGCCGGAGCTACTCGGCCGCCGCGTCCATCACCGGCTGCGCGGCCTTCTTCTGGCCCTTCTCGCCCTTCGCGCGGCGCATCTCGCGGTAGAGGACCACGTCCTCCTTCACCTTCGCCGCCACCTCGGGGGCGGCCTCGACCGCGCTCTTGAACAGCTGCACCACCATGTGGGGCGACTGCCGCGCCGTCTCCGACGAGCGCTTCACGAGGCCCGCGAGGCGACCGCGCCACCGCTCGGCGCGGGTCTTCGTGATGTACGGCGCGACCTGCGCCACGAGATCCGCCGTCGTCCCGGCGTAGACGTGCGGCGCCTTGTTGAGGGCGCGCCCGAAGCGCGGGTTCGCGTCGAGGAACGCGCGCACCTGCTCCATCGTGACGCCCTGCTCCTCGCACGCGCGATCGAGCTCGGCGAGGCACGCCTGCTTGGCCTTGAAGAGGTACATCTGCACGCGCGAGTAGAAGTTCACGCGGCCGTCGCCGCTCGTCTCGACCGGGCAGTAGATCGTCCCCGGAAACTTCTCGGTGATCGCCGACTGCACGCCGTCCGACACGCCGGCGCTCGGCATGCAGCCGAACGGCTTCACGCTGAGCGTCATGTGCGCCTTCGAGTGCACGACGTTCATGATGAGCTTCCCGACCTCCATGTGGCCTTCGCCGCCGCGGAGATCGTTGTTGTAATATTCGTGGCTGATCTTCGCGAGCTCGAACATGTCGGGCAGGTGGTAGCCGTAGAGGCCCATCGTGTTCGCGAACACCTGGAAGAGGCCGCGGACGATCTTCTCCGCTGCCGCGACGCCGATGAGCTTCTGCGCGATGCCGAAGGGTCCCTTGCCGCCGAGGCCGTAGTAGCTGGTGTCCTCGCCGCGCAGATCCTTGCGGTCGTTCGTGTCGTGCTTGGCCTCCCAGAGCATGTAGAGGATCCACGCCGTCACGAGCTGGATGTCCGCCTCCGAGCCCTCGCCCTCGAGGAAGCGCTGGAGCTGGTAGTTGCCGTCGCCCTCGGTCGTCATCGCCCAGAACTCGCCGATGATGCTCGTCTTCGGCCGGGGCTGGGTGCGGTCCACCTTCACGTTCTCGAGGAGCGGCTTGCACTTCCACATCGCGGCCATGATGTTCGACTGCGTCTCGAGCGCGCCATAGATGATCTTCTTGCATTGCTCGAGGGCGCGGTCGGTGTCCCCGGTCGTGACCTCGTAGGGGCGAATGCGGTAGCCGAGCGCGTTCAGCACGTCGCCCGCCACGAGCGCCTTGATGAGCGCCCAGCAGAACGGGAGCCCGATCTCGAGCCCGCTCTCCTCGCCCGTCGCCTGCTCGAGGCCGCCCGTCTGCTGGAAGAGGACGACGCGGAAGCCGTCGAATCCGGCGTCGCGCAGCGCCTTGCGGTACTCGGTGACGTACATGCCGAAGCGGCAGGGGCCGCACGCGCCCGCGGTGAGGAACACGTACTTCTTCACGACCTCCTCCGAGGTCATCCCGTGCTTGTCGCGCAGCGTGCAGAGGAACTTCACGAGGTTCCCGACCGTGAAATACGTCGGGTTGCACTGGCCGCGGTTGCCGAACTCCTTACCGTACTGGAGGGCCGCCACGTCCGGGCAGTCCATCATCTGCACGTTGTAGCCGATGCCCTTCAGGGCCCCCTCGATGAAGTAGTCGTGGGCCATCGTCAGACCGCTGACGAGGATGTGGATCTCCGCCTTCTCCTTCTTCGTGAAGGTCAGGTTGGCCATGTCCTCGATCCACTGCTCGGTCTTCTCGTCGAGCCCGAGGCGCTTGCGCTCCTCGGCCTCGAAGGCCTTGAGCTCGGCTTCCAGATCGACGACGGGGAGCGACTTCTTGCTGTTGGTGGTCCCGACGTTCATGGCGTTTTCCTCTGGGCTGGGGATCGGAGAATGTTTCTTGAGAAGGAGGGGAGGAGGAAAAGGAGGATTCGTGGTTGCGAGAAAATCTCCTTCTCTCCTTCCCTCCTGTGAGGCTTCTATTCGGCGGCGCTGCTGGCGGGGCTGGTCGTGGGCATCAGGCTGCCCTCCGGCGTCTTCTTGCGGAGCTGGATGAGGCCCTTCGGGAGATCGGCCAGCTCGGGGACTTGCTGCTTGCTCATCTCGTAGGCGGCGATGCGCGCCTTCACGTCGGCGATCTGCTGCAGGATCGTGGGGTCGGTCTGCTGGCGCGCCGCCATCTGCTCGGTGCGCAGCGTCAGGAGCTCGAGGCGCTTGCGGTCGATCGCGTGCT
>JBEKGQ010000667.1:0-4347 GCA_050012715.1 Polyangiaceae bacterium | reverse complement strand
CGATCTGTCCACGCGCACGCGCATGCCCTACATCGCGTTCAACTGCGCGACCGTCCCGCGGGACCTCTTCGAGGGGCAGCTCTTCGGGTACCGCCGCGGGGCATTCACCGGCGCCCGGCAGGATCATCCGGGTGTCCTGCGGGCGGCGGAGGGGGGCACCATCTTCCTCGACGAGATCGGCGAGCTCCCGCTCGACGTGCAGCCCAAGCTCCTTCGCTTCCTCGAGAACGGCGAGATCTTCCCGCTCGGCGAGAAGCGCCCCCAGGTCGTGGACGTCCGCGTCATCGCCGCGACGCACCGCGACCTCGCCGCCCTCGTCCGCGAGCAGCGATTTCGGGAGGACCTCTACTACCGCCTGCAGGTCGTCGCGCTCCGCATCCCTCCCTTGCGCGATCGCGTCGAGGACATCGCTCCGCTGGCGCGCTACTTCCTGCGCCAGCGCTCGACCGGCGACGGTCCGGCGCCGATCCTCTCGCCCGAGGCGCTGGAGAAGCTCGACGGCTACGACTGGCCGGGCAACGTACGCGAGCTCCGCAACGTCCTCGAGCGGGCGCTCGCGTACTCGCCCGCGCCGCGCGTGCTCCTTCCCGAGCACCTCGCGCTAGGATGAACGCCGTCATGTCGCGCATCCTGCTCGTCGACGACGATCCGTCCCTGCTCGACGCCCTCGCGCTCGCGTTCGGCGACGAGGGGCACGCCGTCACCACCGCGGTCGACGGGGCGGGCGCGCTGACGGCGATCGAGCGCGATCCTCCCGACGCGGTCGTCAGCGACGTCAACATGCCCGGCATCGACGGCTTCACCCTGTGCCGCAAGCTCCGGGGCGCCGGCAATGCGGTGCCCATCATCCTGCTCACGTCGCGCGACAGCGACATCGACGAGACCCTCGGCCTCGAGCTCGGCGCCGACGACTACGTCGCCAAGCCCTTCAACGTTCGGGTCCTCCTCGCGCGGATCTCCGCCCTCCTGCGACGCGACGCGCTTCGTGCGCGCACCGCCTCGACCCCGGCGGTCGCCGAGGAGCGACACGCGCCGGTGGTCCTCGGGCTGCTCTCGCTCGACCCCGACCGGCTCGAGGGACGCTATGGCGGCAAGCTGCTGACCCTGACCTTGACCGAGTTTCGCCTCCTCGAGGCGCTCGTGCGGCGGCCGGGTCTCGTCCTGTCGCGCGATCGGCTGCTCGAGATCGTGCGCGGGGACGACTCGGTCGTCGCGGGGCGGATCGTCGACACGTACGTTCGCCGGCTGAGGCGCAAGCTCGAGGCGATCGAGCCGGCGTTCGATCGGATCGAGACCGTCATCGGCGCCGGCTACCGGTACAAGGAGTAGGGCGTCGTGCCGGCCTCGAGCCGCCCCGCCGAAGCGCGGCTCGACCGGGCCGCCCGTCGATGGTCGCTCCGGCTGAGGGTCGTCGGCGCGATCCTCCTCGTCGCCCTGGCGCCGCAGCTGCTCGTCTTCGTCTGGAGCCAGATCGATCGCCCGGTGCAAGGCCGGCTCTGGGGTCGCGTGCGGGACGCCAGCGACGACGCCGACGCCGCGCTCACCCGGGTCCCGGTCGCCGAGGCCGCGGAGGCGCTCGCGCGGGTGGCGCGGACGCGCGGCGTACGGCTGCGCGTGCTCGATGCGAGCGGGAGGCCGCTCGTCGACGTCGACGCCGACAGCCCCGGCGAACCGTTCAACGGCGTCGAGGCCTTCTTCTTCGGGACGCCCACCGACACCCTCGGCGACGTCGACGACCAGGAGGGCCCGCTCGAGCTCCGTCCCGGCGTCGGGGAGGCCCGCCGGACGGGCCGGTACATCGCCTGCCAGTGGATCTCGATCGGGTACTGCGAGTCGATCCGGTCCGGCAGAGACAAGGCGGGAGAGCGTCTCCTCGTCTACGTGCAGGCGACCTCGCGCCGGGCGGTCTCCAGCGTCTACGAGCTCCGGCGGCAGCTGCTCAAGCTGGGGCTCTTCACCGTGCCCTTCGCGCTTCTTCTCGCGATCTACCTCGGCGGCCGGCTCGTGCGCCCCATCGAGACGCTGCAACGGCAAGCGCTGGCCCACGCGAAGGCGGTCGGGCCCGGGGTCGCGCTCGATCCGGAGACCCGGGACGAGGTGAGCGCGCTGGCGGACGCCTTCAACACGCTCCTCCAGGCGCTCGAGACGAAGCGCGCGGAGAACGAGGCCTTCGTGGCGGACCTCGTGCACGAGCTCAAGAACCCGGTCGCCGCCGTCCGCGTGGTGGCCGACACCCTGACGACCGGCGGCCTCGACCCGGAGCGCGCCGAGCGCGTGGCCCGAGTCCTTCGCGACAGCTCGACGAAGCTCGATCGGGTGGTGTCCCAGTTCCTCGAGATCGCGCGGGCCGACGCCGGCTTGCCCGACGAGGAGCGCGCGGTCGAGGACGTGGCGCGCCTCGTGGGGGCCCAGGTGAAGGCCCTCCAGGAGGATGACCGGCACCCCGACGTGACCTTCGCGTTCACTTGCGCCGCGCCGGACGAAGCGCGCGTGCTCGGCGTCGCCGACCGGCTCGAGGCGCTGTTCCTGGAGCTGCTCGAGAACGCCCGCTCCTTCGCGGGCGCCGGCGGGCGGGTGGACGTGCGGATCGATCGCGACGGCGGCGAGGTGGTCGTCGTGGTGAGCGACACGGGTCCAGGGATCGCGCCGGAGGACCTCGCTCGCGTCTTCACGCGCTTCTTCACCACCCGAGGCCGCGCTCGCGGGACCGGCCTCGGGCTCGCGCTGGTCCAGGCCGTCGCCCACGCCCATGGGGGCACCGTCTCGGTGCGATCGAGCCCCGGAGCCGGCGCGTCGTTCGAGGTGCGTCTCCCTCGCGCCTGACCTCGTCCGCTGGCCCATTCACACGCTTTTCACCCACGTTTCTCGCGGCGAGACGCCGCCCGGCGCGGCCCGTTCAAGCGGCGGCCCCAGGATCTCCTTCATCGGAGGTCTCTCATGAACGCGATCCAGCAGCTCCTCGCCTTCCTCGGTCCGAGCCCCTTGCCCCCGGGCGAGATGAGCGGCGCGCGGCGCCTCTTCCTCGCGACGTCGGCGTTCCTCGTCGCGCTCGCGCTCGTGGGGCTCTGGGGAGTCGCCGCCGGCAGCGTCGGTGGGCACCTCGCCCTCGTGAACGTCGTCAGCGTGCCCCTGCTGCTCCTCGTCTCGTCGGCGGCGGCGTTGCCGGTCGTGCTCCTCGTCCTCCGGCTGACCGCCGCCGAGGGTCGAGCGACGGACCTCCTGCTCGGGCACGCTGGGGCCGTCTTCGGCGGGGCGCTCGTCCTGGCGCTGCTCGCCCCCGTCGTCGCGCTCTACCAGTACTCGAGCTCGTGGGCCGGGCCGGTGGTCGCGCTGGCCTCCGTCTTCGTGGCCCTCGCCGTCGGCGTGGCTCTCTTCGTGCGCGTGCTGGGCAAGCTCATGCCCGAGCCCCGATCGCGGCGTGGGCTGGTGGCGCCGGTCGCGCTCCTCTGCGCGCTTCAAGGCGCCGCGCTCCTGCAGCTCGCCGCCATCGCGCCGCCGGTCATGCCGGAGCGCACGGTGTTCGGCCAAGGAATCGACGCCATCGCGCGCGCCCACGTACGTGAGACGACTGGCCGCCGCGACGACGGGAGGCCGTGATGGACCTCGCCGGGCGACCCGAGGTGTTCCGGGCACTGCTGCTCGCGGGAGTCGTGGCCGTCGGCGTGCTGCTCGGCCTCCTGCGAGCGCTGCGGAGAAGAGCGGCGCTCGAGGAGGCGGAGGAGGTGCTGCGACGCGAATACGAAGGCTACGAGGAGAGGTAGTCGGCACCTCAGGGGGCCGGATACGGCCAGGTCTTGTTGTAGAGGACCGTCTCGTAGTCCGAGATCGCCGTCTGCACGTACTGCAGCCCGTCCCCCGAAAGCGAACAGCTCGTCGTGGCGTTCCCGGTGAGCCAGTACGCCAGCGACAGGTACCACTGCTGGAGCTCGGTGCACCCCTTGGCCCCCGCGTTGGCCTGCTCGAAGTTGATGGCCCACGTGTAGTCCAGATAGACGTAGAGGTCGTAGGCCGGGTTGAAGATCGAGGTCGCGTAGAGGGGGTCCTTGGGGTTCTGGACCACGTTGATGTAGCCCTTCTTCGTGCCCGATGGCGTGCTCACCCCCAGCGACGTCGCGCTCTCGCAGTAGAACGTGACGCTAGTGCCGAAGGGGATGTTGTTGGCCTCCGTCGTCGGCGTGCACGTGTAGCCCGACGGCAGGGTCGGCTGCAGGAAGGTGCCCTCGCAGGCCGGGGTGTCCTGGAAGAGGCCATAGCTGTGCGAGTAGTCGACCTGACCGGTGAACGGGTCCTTCGACGAGGAGCCGCAGGGTCCGGGCGGGTCGTCGCCCGACACGGAGCCGGCGCTGA
>JBEKGQ010000666.1:0-4349 GCA_050012715.1 Polyangiaceae bacterium | reverse complement strand
CGTCGCCCGTCGGCAGGCCGGTGTTCGCCGCCACCACGCGCGCGAACCGCTCCGGGTGCTCGGCCACGAGGCGCAGGCCGATGAGGCCTCCCCAGTCCTGGCAGAAGAGCGTCACCCCGCGCAGATCGAGGCGATCGAGGACCCCGGCCATCCAGGCCACGTGCCGCGCGTAGGTGTAGTCCTCGCGCCGCGCGGGCTTGTCGCTGCGGCCGAAGCCGACCAGATCGGGCGCCACGACGCGGTGCCCGGCCGCGACGAGCCCGGGGATCATCCGGCGGTAGAGGAAGGCCCACGAGGGCTCACCGTGGAGGAGCAGCACCGGAGCGGCCGAGGGCGGCCCTTCGTCGACGTAGTGCACGCGCACGCCGTCAACCTCGACGTTGACGTAATGAGGCTCGAAGGCCCAGCCGGGGAGGTTCTGGAAGCGTTCGTCGGGGGTCCGGAGGAGGTCCATGGCCCGTCGTACCACGGGGCAAAGTGTAAAGCGTCACTTGACGCTACCGATCGGACGGGTCACCCTCCTCCTCGTGCGCAGCCGGCTTCTGTCCCCCGTCGTCCGTGGCCTCGGGCAGCTGCGTCGTGACGTCGTCACGGCCGCGAAGGCCCTCGTGGGGCACCACCCGCCCCCCCTCGTACGCGCCCGCTCGAAGCCCGCGCTCGCGTCCGCGCCCGCCCCCGCGCACATGCCGCGCCCGATGCGCGTCACGCGCCTCGTCCGCGAGACGGCCGACGCGGTGACGGTGGTCCTGGAGCCCACCGCGGGGGAGCCCGTCGCCTTCGCCGCGGGCCAGTTCTTCACCCTCCACGTGCGCCTCCCCGACGGCGAGGTCGCGAAGCGCGCCTACTCGGCGTCGAGCACCCCCCTCGACGCGTCGGGCGTCTCGGTGACGGTGAAGCGCGTGGCCGACGGGCGCGTCTCGACGCACATCGTGGAGCAGCTCCGCGAGGGCGACGTGATCGACGTGCTCGGTCCCTCCGGCTCCTTCACGCCGCAACCCGCGAGAGGCGCGCGGCGCCTCCTGCTCGTCGGAGGCGGCAGCGGCATCACGCCGCTCATGTCCATCGCGCGCACGCACCTCGCGACCGAGCCGGAGACCCGCGTCGTCCTCGTCTACGGCAACCGCGCCCGGGAGGACGTCATCTTCCACGACGCGCTCGAGGCCCTCGCCCGCGAGCACGCGCCGGCGGACCGCTTCGTCGTGCGCCACGTGCTCGAGTCGCCGCCGGCCGGCTGGACCGGGGGCATCGGGCGCCTCGACGGGGCCGCGCTCGAGCGCGAGCTCTCCGCCCTCGGCCTCGCCGACGCGCTGCCCACCGAGTACTTCCTGTGCGGGCCGGACCCGATGATGCACGCCGCGCGTGCCTTCCTCACCGGCCGCGGCGTCGCCCACGCGAGCCTCCACGAGGAGCGCTTCGTGTCCGCCCACGCGCCGCGCGCCGTGACGCCGGCGTCCGTCGCCCACGCGGTGACGGTTCGCTCCCGCGCCGGCGCGCAGCGCCTCGTCGTCGAGCCCGGACACACCGTGCTCGAGGCGGCCTTCGCCGCGCGGGTCGAGATGCCCTTCTCGTGCACCGTCGGTGGGTGCGGCGCCTGCCGCGTCAGGCTCGTCGACGGCGACATCGCCATGGACGAGCCGAACTGCTTGACGCCCGAGGAGCGCGCCGACGGCTACGTCCTCGCGTGCATGTCGCGCCCCGGCGGCCCCTGCACGCTGGAGGTCGCGTGACCGCCGCCGCGAGCGCCCTCCACGTGGCCGAGCCCTGGCCTTACAAGATGCGCGATCTCTGCCGCATCACGGGCATGCCCCGTCAGGCCATCCACTTCTACATCCAGCAGGGCCTCGTCCCGCCGGGTCGCAAGACGGGTCGCAACACTGCGCGGTACGGCGAAGCGCACGTCGAGCGCATCCGCGTCGTCAAACAGCTCCAGAGCGAGCGGTTCATGCCGCTCCGGGCCATCCGGGCCGTGCTCGACGGGAGGGACGACGCGTTCACCCCCGAGCAGCGCGGCCTGCTCCTCGACGTGAAGCAGCGGCTCTCGACGTCGCTCCTCGCTCGCCCGCGCGCGAAGGCGGCGAGCGTCGACGCGCGGGCGCTCCTCGCCCGGCACGGGCTCGAGCGGAGCGATCTCGATGACCTCGTGGCGGCGCGCGTCCTCGACGTCATCGAGGGGCCTCGCGGCAAGCTCCTCGTCGCCGCCGACGACGCGTGGGCGATCGAGCTCTACGCGGAGCTCCGCCGCGCCGGCTTCACGCGCGACCTCGGCTTCGACGCGCGTCTTCTCCGCATCTACGAGCGCTCGGTGGCGGCGCTCTTCGAGCACGAGAAGAAGATCCTCACCCGGCGCCTCGCCAAGCTCCCGCCCGACCGCGTCGCGCCGATGCTCGAGAAGGCCATCCCGCTCGTGCACCAGTTCTTCGCCCGCTACCACTCCAAGAAGGTGCGCGAATTCTTCGCGCGCCTCCCGCCACCCATCGCCACCACGCGAGACTGAGCCATGTTCGACCTCGACCTCGTCGGCCGCCTCTCCCGCATCCTGCCGCCCCGCATCCGCGACGCGGTGGACGCGCACGTCGAGACGGTCTCCGTCTTCAAGGAGATCCGCGACCCGCGCGTCGCCTCGGCGCTGGCCCCCTCGGGGGTGCGCGGTTTGCTCCTCCACCGCGGCAAGCAGGGGGTGCCGACCCAGATGCGCGCGACGCACTCGGCCCACTTCGACTGGTCGTACCCGAGCGACCAGCCTGAGATGCGCTCGCTCTACGATCGCGCCAAGAAGGGCCAGTGGGACGGCGCCTCGCTCCTGTGGAAGACCGACGTCGACCCGCTGAACCCCGAGGTGCCGCTCATCCCGGAGCGGTTCATCGACTTCTCGATCCTCGAGTCGCTCGGCGTCCGCATGAACGCGGTCGAGCGCCGCGCCTTCACCGCGAGCTTCACGGCGTGGATGCTCAGCCAGTTCCTCCACGGCGAGCAGGGCGCGCTCTTCGCCGCCGCGCAGGTGACGGAGGCGGTGCAGTTCTTCGACGGGAAGCTCTACGGGGCGACCCAGGTCATGGACGAAGGGCGACACGTCGAGGTGTTCCACCGCTACGTCGAGGAGAAGCTCGGCAAGCTCTACCAGATCAACGACAACCTCTTCGTCATCATCGACGCACTGATGACCGACTCGCGCTGGGACATGAAGTTCCTCGGCATGCAGATCATGGTCGAGGGCCTCGCTCTCGGCGCGTTCGGGACGCTCTACAAGCTGACGAAGGAGCCGCTCCTCAAGGAGCTCCTGAAGAACGTCATCCAGGACGAGGCGCGGCACGTGCACTACGGCGTCCTCGCCCTCCGCGAGCACATCACGAAGGAGCTCTCGGAGAGCGAGCGTCGCGAGCGCGAGGACTGGGCGTTCGAGGTCGCGCTCCTCATGCGCAACCGCTTCATGGCCTACGAGGTCTTCGAGGAGCAGCTCCAGGGCGCCATCTCGCGCGCCGAGTGGCGGGACTTCGTGCTGCGGACGCCGGGCCTCGAGGAGTTCCGCGCCGTCATGTTCACGCGCCTCGTGCCGAACCTGCGGGAGATCGGGCTCCTCACGCCGCGGATCATGCCGCACTACGAGCGGGTGGGCCTGATGAAGTACTTCGGGGGCGCGGCGGCGGATCGGCTGAGCGGCGAGCAGATGATCCGCGAGCTCGAGCAGGCCGCGTGACGCTGCCGCGGGCGCTGGTCTCGGTGCTGATGCCCTACCGGAACGCGGGCTCGACGATCGAGGAGGCGGCGGCGAGCATCCTGTCGCAGGAGGGCGTGGCGCTCGAGCTCGTCGCGGTCGACGACGGGTCGCGCGACGACGGGCCGGAGCGGATGCGTGCGCTCGCCGCGCGCGACGCGCGGATCGCCCTCGTGAAGGGCGAGGGCCGGGGGATCGTGCCGGCGCTGATGCGGGGGCTCGCGGTGGCGCAGGGCGGCGTGGTCGCGAGGATGGACTCGGACGACGTCGCGCTGCCTGGGAGGCTGGCTCGCCAGGTGGAGGCGCTCGCGGCGGATACCCGTCTCGGCGCGGTCGGGACGCGTGTGGAGACCATCGGCGTGGACCGGGAGGGGATGCGCCGCTACGTCGCGTGGCAGAACGGCGTCGTCGACGCGGCCGACCACGCGAGAGAGATCTTCGTGGAAGCGCCGCTGTGCCATCCGTCGGTGGCGTTCCGGCGCGAGGCGCTCGATGCGGTGGGCGGCTGGCACGACCCGCCGTGGCCCGAGGACTACGATCTCTGGCTTCGCCTCGACGCCGCCGGCTGGCACCTCGCGAAGGTGCCCGAGGTGCTCCTCCACTGGCGGCTGCATCCCGGGAGTCTCACCGTGACCGA
>JBEKGQ010000665.1:0-5576 GCA_050012715.1 Polyangiaceae bacterium | reverse complement strand
CGCGGGGGTGTGCGCTCCCCCGACGGGCACCGTGTTCGCGGCGTGCATCGCGCACGCGGGCAGCATGGCGTGCCCGACCTTCGGGTTCACGCAGCAGGTCCTCGCGAGCACGGGAAGCCCCGGCTACGTCGACATGCGTGCCTGCGGCGCCTGCCCGTGCGCCACCGGTCTGACGTGCGGGACGGTCAGCAACGTGGCCCTCTTCACGAACGGCACCTGCGCCGGCGGGGCGGCGTACAACATCAACACCGGCTGTCAGCTCGCCGGGGGCACCGCGAGCATCGGGTCGTACGAGGTGGCCTACGCGGTCTCGGGCGACGCGACGTGCCAGCCGACGGGGTCGTCGGCTCCCACGGGGAGCGTGACGCTCGACAGCAACGTGGAGACCATCTGCTGCGCGCCTTGAGGAGGCCCACGCCGCTTTTTGCGGAGCGACGCCACCCCCTTCCCGCCTGCCGCATCCAACCCTCCCATGGAAGGCAAGATCGCCATCGTCACCGGCGCGAACACCGGAATCGGGCGCGAGACCGCGCGTGGGCTCGCTCATCGGGGTGCCACCGTCATCCTCGCCTGCCGCGACGCGACCCGCGGCGAGGAGGCCCGCGCCGACATCGCGAAGACCAGCGGGCGCGACGACCTGGCCCTTCTGCCGCTCGACCTGGGGGACCAGGCCTCGATCCGCGCCTTCGCCGCCGCCTTTCGCGGCCGCTACGGCCGGCTCGACGTGCTCGTGAACAACGCCGGGGTCGCCCCGCGAAAGCGCGCGACGACGCGCGACGGCTTCGAGAGCACCTTCGGGGTGAACCACCTCGGGACGGCGCTCCTCACCTTCGAGCTGCTCGACCTCCTGCGCGCGAGCGCCCCCGCGCGCGTCGTCGTCGTGTCGTCGGACCTGCACTACCGCGGCAAGATGGCGTGGGACGATCTCCAGTTCGAGCGACGCGGGTTCCGTGGCCTCGCCGCCTACAACCAGTCGAAGCTCGCGAACGTGCTCTTCACGAAGGCCCTGGCGCGCCGGCTGGCGGGATCGGGCGTCACCGCGAACGCGCTGCACCCGGGCGTCGTGGCGACGGAGCTGACGCGGAGCTACCCGCGCGCCCTCATCGCCGTCATGCAGATGTTCCTGCTGACGCCCGCCCAGGGGGCCGCGTGCTCCCTCCACGTGGCCACCGCGCCGGAGCTCGCCGGGGTCACCGGCGAGTACTTCGAGAAGTCGCGAACGCCTCCGCCGACGTGACGACCGGCACCACCTCGAAGTCGACGAGGTCCTCCCAGCGCGCCGTCCACCGCGCGACGAGGGCCGGGCCCTCGCCCTCCACGAGCTGGAAGCACCGCGCGCCGCTGTCCTCGACCCAGCTCGCCACATAGGTGAGGCCGTCGGGGAGCATCCGGCCGTTCTCGCGCGCGCGACGATAGACGGGCCCCGGATCGTCGTTCCGGAAGCGCTCGATGACCATGAAGAGCATCGCCCGCGCAGCTTAGCGCGCCCTCACCAGTGCCCGGCGCCGAACAGCCGCCTCGCCACCCCTTCGCGCTGCGAGCCTTCGCGCTCGCGGACGTCGATGCCGCTCCCCGCCAGCGCGCGGACGAGCTCGGGCGACGGCCTCGTCTGGCGATACGGGAACGCGACCCGCGGGTGCATCGCCGCGAGGCACTCCGCCGCCTCGTCCGCTCCCATGGTGTAGGGCAGACCGACCGACACGAACGCGATGTCCACCCCCTCGAGCGCCTTCATCTCGGGCGTGCACTCGGTGTCGCCGGAGAAGTAGACGCGCGTCCCGGCCAGATCGAGGACGTAGCCGTCGCCGCGGCCCACGGGGTGATAGAGGAGGTCCGGCCCCGGGCCACGCCGGACGTTGTACATGGGCACCGCGACGACCCCCAGGCCCGCGACGTCGCGCGCGTCGCCGTTCCGCAGGACGACGTCGACCCGCGTCTTGCGCACCACCGACGGCGGGGCGACGACGACCGTGGCTGGCTCCTCCAGCCGCGAGACGGCGACCGCGTCGCAGGCGTCGTAGTGGTCGTGCGTGATGAAGATCACGTCGGCCCGGGGGAGGGACGCGTCCTCGACGGCCGCCGACGTGGGGTCGACGTAGATGGCCTTGTCGTCCCAGCCGAGGAGCACCGTGCCGCGATCCAGCAGCGTCACGACGAGCTCGCCCCGCGCGGTGGGGAACCGGTCCGTCCCGCGGCGGGAAACGAACGCCGCCGACGCCGGCGCCGCGGGGACCGGGACCGCGCTCGGGTTCGATCCCGGCGGCTCGCTCGAGCAGGCCGCGAGGCCCGGCGAGATGAGAACGATGAAGAGCCCTCGGAGGGAGGCGAGGCGCGTCACGTCCGCCTCCGCATGCGCGCCGCGACTCCGAGCAGTGCGATCCACGTCGCCGTCGCGGCGAGAAGCGCCATCCCCCCGCCGAGCCCGGGCGGCCGGAAGCGGAAGCGCACGTCCTCGTCCGGGCGGCGGAGCACCGCCGCGACGGCGTCGCGGTAGGACGGGGCGGGTCCGTCGTCCGCGCTCCAGCCGGGGTCCCAGTTCTGGTTGAGGACGAGGTGGTCCCCGGGCCGCGCGTGCTCGACGTGGACCGTCACCTCGTTCGGCGTCCACGACGTGATCGCCGCGGTCGCGGCCCCTTCGGCGACGTACGCCTCGCCGCGGTAGTCCGGATCGTCGTCGCCGTAGGCACCGACCCCGGGCATGCGCCCGTCCCGATCGCGGTGGGTGCTGTGGAGCCGCAGGTCGGTGTCGCACTCCATGGTCCCCACGTTCTCGACGACCCCGGGCAGGGTGGCGATGTCCCAGAGGCCCGGCCGGTAGCCCCCGAGCGGCGGCAGGCGATGCTCCACGTGGAACGGCGTCGTCGCGTCCGGCAGGTCGGGCGGCGGGTTGACGAACGACTGCGCGATGGGCTTACGCGCGACCGTCCCCAGGTCGATCGCCACGAGCACCGCCAGGAGGCCGAGCCCCGCCTCGACGAAGGGGCGGCGGCGCTCCGCTCGCCCGAGCAGGCGCTCCCCGCCCGACACCGCGGCGCACGAGAGGAGCATCACCGCCGGGTAGAGCCACCGCGACGGCGCGTGCTGGGACTTGAAGACGGGGAGGTGATGCAGCAGCGACCACGGGGCAAGCGAATGAAAGCTGCCGAGCGCGAGGACGAGCATCGCGAGACCGGCGAGCGCGAGCGCGCGCGGGCGCGGACCGCGAGCCGCCGCGACGCCGACGACGAGCGCGGCGAGCACGGGCCACCCCAGGTAGAGCCCCCACTCGTGCCAGAGGCCCCGCGTGAACGAGGTCGTGGCCTCGTAGTCGCCCAGGCGCCAGGTCATGGTCTTGACGAGGTCCCACGGCCCGATGGCTTCCTTCGAGTCGATCCACCGCGGAAAGCGCTGCATCGTCGGGTAGAGGGGCAGGAGCTTCGGCGCGGCGAGACCCGAAGCGATGGCCGCCACCATCGCGAGGGCGCGGACCGGCCGGAGCGAGCGCGTGCCGGCGGCGACGACGGTGGCGTAGAGGATGAGCGCCACCGCCGTCTGCGGCACCGGGTAGATGGCGTCGGCGTAGACCATGGCCGCGAGGCACACGGCCGCGAGGACGGCGTCGCGCTGGCCCGCGCGCCGGGAGGCCTGCGGATCGATGGAGCGGTCGAAGAGGTAGAGGACCCAGGGCAAGAGGCCGTAGTAGAGGTGCCACGTGTGGCCGGCGGCGATCTGCAGCGCCCAGCGGCTGTTGACCGCGGCCACGATGGCGCACGTCGCGCAGAGCGCGGCGCTTCGCGTGAAGCGCGAGGCGAGCAGCCAGCACCCCGCCGCCGCGACGATGGCCATGACGACGATCTCGACGCGGATCGCGGTCGCGAGCGGCAAGAGCAGCAGCGCGGGCAGGAACGGCGACACGAGGACGGGATCGCCCTCGAGGGCGCTCCAGGCCGGGCGCCCTCCGCACGTATACGGATCCCAGAACGGGAGCTGGCGAAAGCGCAGCAGCGTCTTCGCGACGACGGCGCGCTGGGTGTTCATCTGGTCCCAGTTGCGCCCGCCCAGCGTCCCCGGGTGAAGCAGAAGCGGCCAGACCACGAGCAGGACCGCGACGACGACGGCGAGCGCCGCGACGACGCGAACGATCCGGGCGAGGTGCGGGGGGACGCGCATGCCCGGGCGGCACGCTACCAAGGGAGCCCGGCCGCGCGGCGGGGTTTCCGCCGTTGCGGCTCCCCGCTCGCACGTGCGACCGTAGCGCGATGAGCGGGACGGTCTCGGTCGGCAAGATGCGCGCGGTCCTCGTCGTGGTCATGGTCGGGGCCGCCGTCCAGGCAACGCTGCTCGGCATCGGGTGCTCCGGCGCGGTGAAGGCCACGGGCGACGGCGGCGGCGGCAGCAGCAGCGGTGGCGGGACCAGCGGCAGTGGCGGAGGCAGCGGTGGGGGCAGTGGCGGCGGCGACGACGGCATCGTGGGCGAGTGGGAGCTCGCCAGTGACGGCGGCGGCGCGACGCAGGAGGCCTTCTTCAACTCCGACGGCACCTGCGGCTTCATCGAGAGTTACGGCGAGTCTTCCGGGTCCTACAGCACCTGCACGTCGAACTACACCTACTCGGTCAGCGGCGACGTGTTGACCGTCGACGAGCTCTACGACAGCGGCTTCAGCAACGCGGTGACGGCGGACTTCTCAGTCTCGGGCGACACCCTCACCCTCAGCCCCTCCGACGGCGGCTTCGCGGTCACCTACACCCGCGTCAACGCCAGCAGCTCGAACATGTGTCCGTGACGCCGCGGAGGCGCGTGGCGCCTCTCGGTCTCAGTGCTTCCGGTGAACCGTCCGGTTCACGTAGTGCTTCGGCTTCTGGCGCATGCGCGCGGGCGCCCCGTACCGCGGCGGCGTCGCTGCGCTCGCGACCGCGGACGCCGACGCGGCGTCCGCGGGCACGTCGTCCTCGTCGTCACTGGCCTCGCTCGCGGACGGCGCCGGCGCGGGTACCGGCTCGAAGCTGGGCACCGGCAAGGACGACGGGATGGCGGACTCCACCGCCGCCGTCGCACCGGCGACCACGGAGCCGACGGCGCTCGCGGCGCTCTTCACCGGGCCTCGCATGCCGTTCACGTCGACCCTCCCGGTATAGATGCCGACGCCGAGGACCCCCGCGGCGATCACGGCGAGGAGCACGAGCCGCCCTCCCCCGCCCCGCTTGCCCTTCCGGTCGTCCCCCCACGAGGCCTGGGTCCGCGCCACCTCTTCGGCCGCGCGCGGCGCCTGCGGTGCCGACACTTCCCGCGGCCTCGGCGGCGGCGCGCCCACCACCGCTTCCACCCGGTCGAGCGACGCGCGCGCGCGCGGCGGCGCGACGTGCACGAGGGCCCGCGCGAGATCCACCAGCGTGGCTCGCGTCTCGACCTTCTTGTCGAGGCACGCGAGGAGCACGCGCTCGAGCTCCGCCGGGATGTCCGGACGGAGCGTGGACGGGGGTGCGGGATCCTCCGAGCCGATGAGGAAGCACACCTGCGGGACGGTCTCGCCGCGAAAGGCGGGCTTGCCGGTCGTGGCCTCGTAGAGGACGGCGCCGAGGGCCCAGACGTCCGTGCG
>JBEKGQ010000664.1:0-4362 GCA_050012715.1 Polyangiaceae bacterium | reverse complement strand
CGACCACCCCGCGGCGGGAGCCTCCACGCCGTCGACCTCTCCGGCGATGGCGACTCGCTGCCCGGTCGTCTCGAACAGCGTGACGGGCCGGATCGCCCGGTCGCCCCGGACGAGCCGCGTCCAGGTCGCCTCGACGCCGGTCCCGAGCGGTGTCACGAGGCCGAGGCCGGTGATCCACACGCGCATCGTCAGCCGGCTTGCGCCCTCACCACGTAGTCCGCGATGGTGCGCACGCTCCGGAAGATGCTGCGCGCTTCCTCGCCCTCCGGGATGCGCACGTGAAGCTGCTCCTCGATCGACATCGCGAGCTGCAGCGCATCGAGAGAGTCGAGCCCGAGCCCGGCACCGAAGAGCGGCGCGTCGTCCTCGATCGAGGATGGATCGCGACCCTTCAAGTTGAGCTCCGTCACGATGAGGTGCTTGAGCTCGGCTCGCAGCTCGGCAGGAGACATCGTCACGTTGCTAGCACAGTCCATGCGCAGCTCGGTGCGGGCGGTTGCTCGCAAGCTCGCGGGGGTACGCTCACACGCTGACGAGCTCCCACGGCTCGATCGACTCTTCCTCGTGCGACCGCTGGGGTTGCGGATCGGGCGATGGCGGCAGCCCGCGGAGCTGCAGCTCGATGCGCTCCTCGACCTGCTCGGCCGCGCGCGCCAGGTCACCCCCGAGGAGCGCCTGCGCGACGGTGAGGGCCACCATCCACGACGTCACCGCGACGCCGAGGCGCCCCAGCCACCGGGCGGGTTTGCGCGCCATCGTGAATAAGTCTAGGACTGGGCCGCCGGGACGCCAGCGTGGCATGAGGGTGACGCCACGAAAAACACCGGCTACAGAGGGGACGAATGGGGACGCTGGTGAGCTACGCCACGGAGAAGGGGGTCGCGCTCCTTACGCTGACCGACCCCCCCGTGAACGCCTACTCGTACGAGATGTTCAAGGAGCTCGACGCGAACATCCTCGAGGCCCGCTTCGACGACGACGTCCACGTCATCGTCGTCACCGGGCACGGGGACAAGTACTTCTGCGCCGGCGCGAACATCAACATGCTCAAGGAGGCCGACGAGACCTTCAAGTATTACTTCTGCCTTCACGCGAACGAGACGCTCCTCCGGCTCGAGAGCACGCCCAAGCTCGTCATCGCGGCCATCAACGGGCACTGCGTCGGCGGTGGGCTCGAGGTCGCGCTGGCGTGCGATCTGCGAATCGCCCGGGCGGGCACGTTCCAGGTGGGCTTGCCCGAGGTCGGCCTGGGGGTGCTCCCCGGCACCGGCGGCACGCAGCGTCTGGCGCGTCTCGTGGGGAAGGCGCGGGCCATCGAGCTCATCGTGGAGGGGCAGAACCTGCCCGTGGCCGAGGCGCAGGCGTCGGGGCTCCTGCACAAGGTCTGGGCGACCGAAACCCACGACGGGTTCGTGCGCAAGGTCCTCGACTACGCCCACGAGTTCTGCCCGCCCGGCCGCGCTTCGATGGCGGTCGGGCACATCAAACGCGCCGTGCAGAGCGGAGCCGAGATGTCCCTGGAACAGGGCCTGGCGCTGGAGCGGGAGCTCCAGCAGCAGCTCTTCCGGTCCCAGGACGCCAAAGAGGGGCTCCTCGCGTACACCCAGAAGAGAAAAGCGCTGTTCCGCGGGAAGTAGGGCCCCTTCGGGCGACGGGTTGTGCCAGCCGGGGCGCGTTACGATGCCGCCCCATGCCGTCGTCGCTCGAGTCCGCCCTCACCATCCCCGCCCACGCGCTCGCGGCGACGACCCTCGAGCCCACGGCCCTCGGCCCGCTGCCTCCCGACGTGCTCGCCGAGGCCACCTTCGGCTTCCGCTACGACGTGGGGGACACCCTCGGCGAGGGCGGAATGGGCGTCGTCCGCAAGTGCCTCGACCGGCGCATCGGGCGCGAGATCGCCATGAAGAGCGTGAAACCCGGCCGCGGGACGCACGGGGACGCGGGCACGCGGTTCCTCCGGGAGGCGTGCGTCCAGGGGCAGCTCGAGCACCCGGCGATCGTGCCGGTGTACGACCTCGGCCGGGACCCCGACGGCACGCTCTACTTCACGATGAAGCGCATCCGCGGGATGACGTTCGAGCGCATCGTCGACGCGCTGCGGATGGGCGAGGAGGACGCGATGCGCCTGTTCTCGCGGCGCAAGCTGCTCACGGCGTTCGCCAGCGTCTGCCACGCGGTCGACTTCGCCCACGCCCGCGGCGTGGTCCACCGGGACATCAAGCCCGGCAACGTCATGCTCGGCGACTTCGGCGAGGTGTACCTGCTCGACTGGGGTCTCGCGAAGGTGGTCGGCGCGCCGGACCCGCGCCTGCCGAGCGGACCGCCCATCACGGTCGGCAGCGATCCCGGCGCGAAGACCGTGCACGGCGCGACGATGGGCACCCCGGGGTACATGTCGCCCGAGCAGGCGCGCGGCGACGAGGTCGACACGCGCGCCGATGTCTACGCCCTCGGCGCCATCCTCTTCGAGCTCCTCGCCCTCGAGCCGCTCCACAAGCACGCGACGCCGCAGATCGCCGTCGAGTCGACCCTGGCCGGCGTGGACGCCCGCCCCAGCGCGCGCTCGCCGAACCTCGACGTCCCCCCCGAGCTCGACGCGGTCTGCGTGAAGGCCACCGAGCTCCGCCCGGAGGACCGCTACGCGGGCGTACACGAGCTCGTCGAGGCGGTCGAGCGCTACCTCGACGGCGACCGGGACCTCGCCCGGAGGCGCGACCTCGCGCGCGATCATGCCCGGGCCGCCGGAGAGCACGCCGCGGACGCCCTGGCGCGCGGCCAGGGAGCCACCGACGCGCGCGCGCTCGCCCTGCGGGAGGTGGGGCGCGCCATCGCCCTCGACCCCACCAACGAGAACGCCATCCGCACCCTGATGCGTCTGATGACCCAGCCTCCCCGCGAGATGCCCGCCGAGGCGCGCGAGACGATGCTCGACGAGACCCGTCGCTCGATGAAGGTCGGCTCGAAGATCGCCTGCGCCGCGTACCTCACCTGGTTCATCTACTCGCCGCTGATGCTCTGGATGGGCATGCGAAGCTGGACCCCGTGGCTCATCGGGAGCGCGGCGTGGCTCGTCGCGGCCCTCGCCGCCTACGCGAACGTCCGTCGCCCGAGGCGGGACGGCAAGGTCGACATGGTCACCACCGTCGCGGGGGTCGTCGCGGTGGCCGTCACGAGCACGCTCTTCGGTCCCTACGTCATCGTCCCGAGCATGGCCGCCATGGGCGCGATGCTCCTTCACCTCGCCCCGGACCGGTCGCAGCGCGTCACCATCGTCGTGCTCAACTGCCTCGCGATCGCGGGGCCAGCCGCCCTCCAGTGGCTTGGGGTCCTGCCGTCGTCCTACGTCTTCGAGAACGGCGTCCTCTCCATCCGGCCCGTGATGCTCAGCTTTCCGGCCGTCCCGACGCACGTGTTCCTCCTCGTCTCGAACGTCGCGCTCGTCGTCACCGGGTGCGCCATGATCGCGCGCTTCCGCAACACGCTCACCGCTGCCGAGGAGCGGATGCACGTGCTCGCGTGGCAGCTCCGGCAGCTCGTGCCCGACGAGGCTCGGCCGGCGAGCGCCCCCCCTCCGCCCGAGAGTCGCATCCGCCTTCCGCGGGCCCGATAGGGGCCAAGCGCCGGCGCGCTCGCGTTCACCCGGCGCGCGCGAAGAGGCGCGCGTAGTGCTCCGCGATGGCCTCACCGCCGAGCTGCGAGAAGAACGTCGAGTACGCCATCCAGATCGCGAGGCCATTGAGGTCGCGGAACATCGGCGGGAGAAACTTCGGCGGCATGACGACCCCGTCGGACACGCGCCGCGCGAGCACCGGCACGTCTTCGTGCGCCACCTTGCCGACGAAGAGGAACGGGACGAGGTCCACGCGGTCGTGCTGGATGCAGCTCCGGATGAACGCGTAGTTGAGGACGATCCCCTTGCAGTAGCAGGCGTCCTTCGTGAAAGGGGCGCCTCCCTCGAGCACCCCTCCTCGGAAGACGCGGCGGGTGTTGTGGAAGCACTCCTCCTCCTCGTAGCCCTCGGTCCGGAACCACTCGAAGACGTCGATGAACGAGGCGCCGTCCTCCGCCTTGTCGACCGCCAGCACGCGGTCGTTCAGCCGGCGCGCACGTCGGGGGTAGGTCCGGAAGGTGAACATCTCGAGCAGCGCGGCGAGCCCCTCCTGGACCGCGGTGGTCCGCGGCGGCCCCTTGGCGAGCCACTTGGCCACCGGCTGCGCCTGGCCGTTCAGCGAGGTCGCCACGTGCACCCAGCCCTCGTGGACCTCGAGGACGTCGATGTCGCGGGGGCTGAACTTCGCGCCGGTGCGGACCTTGACGTAGTCGCTCCCCGCCGAGGCGTCGGCCAGGATGCCGTCGTCGGCC
>JBEKGQ010000663.1:0-4364 GCA_050012715.1 Polyangiaceae bacterium | reverse complement strand
GCGGGCGTCTGCGGCACGAGCTGCGCGGGTGGGGAGGCCTGCAACGGCGGATGCTGCGACGGTACGTCGTGCCAGACGAGCACGAACGCGTGCAACGGCTGCGGCGCCTTCAGCGGCATGCCCCTCGGTACGTCCTGCGGAACCTGCGGGTCCTACGTCTGCGCGGGTCCCAACAGCACCACGTGCTCCGATCCCGGGCTCAACGCGTGCGGCGCCTGCGGCGCGATCACCGGCGGTGCCCCCGGCGGGAGCTGCGACGCCGGAGCCGGCGCGTGTGGGGTCAACGCGTGCGACGGCGGCAACGCGGTGGTCTGCACGAGCACGGCGCCCAACGCATGCGGCGGGTGCGGCACGCTGGCGGGGACGCCGGGCGACAACTGCATCGTGGGCTGCCAGGGCGGATGCTACGTGTGCAGCGATGCGGGGAGCTCGGTCACGTGCGATCTGTCGGACAGCTGCGGGATCCCGATCTGCGCGACGACGGGGCAGCCTTGCAAGATCGACGCGGTTTGCTGCTGCAACAACTGCGTGGGCAGCCCCGTCGGCACCTGCATGTGAAGTAGGATGCCCCCATGCCCGACCCGCGCGCCCTCGTGCGCGTGCTCGACGAGCTCCTCTGGTCCTTGCGGCGCGCCGGCTTCGTCGTGTCGACGGCGCAGGCCATCGACGTCGCCCGCGCGGTGACCGCGGTGGGCCTCGAGCACCCCGGCCTCGTGCGCGACGCCATCGCCGCGATCGTCGTGCACCGCGCCCGGGACCGCGCCCGCTTCGACCTCGCGCTCGACGCCTTCTTCGCCCCCGAGGGCCGGGCGGCGCGCGGCCGCTCGCTCTGGGACCGGCTCGCCGAGCGGGGGTTCACCCCCGAGGAGCTCGACGCGTTCCGCGCGACCCTGTCCGAGGTCCGCGCCAGCACCCCCGACGGCGTCGAGGCGCTCACGACCTTGATGCATCGCGGAGCCGACCTCGACCGCCTGCTCGCCCTCGCCGGGCTCACCCGGCAGATCGACGCCGACAGCGGCCTGCAGCTGGGGTTCCAGACCCACCGCCTCCTCGGGGCGGTCGGCGCCTCTCGCGCGCGACAGAGCCTCGCCCTCGTTCGCTCGCTCCTTCGCGAGGCCCTGGGGGCCGAGCGCGGGGACGCGCTCGCCGACGCCCTCGCCGCGGAGCTCGACGGGGCGGAGGACGACGTGCGCGCCCACGTGCGAAAGACGTACGAGGCCCGCCTCGCCGAGGCCGAGCGGCAGCGCGGGGAGCGCACCCTCCAGACGACGCCGTTCGCCTCTCTCCAGGAGTCGGAGATCGACGAGGTGCGGCGCGCGGTGCGTCGATTCGCGGAGCGACTGCGCGGCGGAGCCCGGGTTCGCGCGCGTCGCGCCCTCCGCGGTCGCATCGACCCGCACCGCACGCTCCGCAAGGCGCTCCGCACGGGGGGCGTTCCCTTCGAGCTCGCCCGGAAGCGGCGCCGTCGCGACCGCCCGCGCCTGGTCGTCCTGTGCGACGTCAGCGACTCGGTGCGCGCGGCGGCCGCGTTCCTCCTCGAGTTCACCTACGTCGCCCAGGAGCTCTTCTCGCGCGCCCGGAGCTTCGTCTTCGTGAGCGAGCTGGGGGAGACGACGAAGCTCTTCGCCCAGCACCCCGTGCGCGCCGCCATCGGCCTCGCGTGGGGAGGCGCCGTCGTCCGCTCCGGGGATAACTCCAACTACGGCCGCGTCCTCCGCGCCTTCGAGTCGCGCTACCTGCGCGACCTCGATCGGCGCACCACCGTCGTCATCCTCGGCGACGGGAGGACCAACTTTCACGACGCCGCGCCGGAGGTGCTCGACCGGATCCGCGAGCGGTCACGCGCCCTCCTGTGGCTGTGCCCCGAGCCGCGCGGTCAGTGGAGCCAGGGCGACAGCGCGATGGCCCGCTACGCCCCGCGATGCACCGCCGTGTACGAGGTCCGCAACGCCGCCGACCTGGAGCAGGCGGCGCGGGCGGTGGTGGCGCGAGGGTAGACGCCGCGAGCGGCTCACTTCGGCGTCAGGCGCATGACCGTTCCGGCGCCGTAGTTCACCCAGTAGACGCTGGTGGCGTCCACGACGATGCCTTCCGGTTGCCCCTGCATGCCGGCGAGCGTGGTGGGGGTGCTGCCGCCGATGGGCATGCTGACCACGCTTCCGTCCGTATAGTTGTTGGCGCTCGTCCCTTGGTTGGACCAGTAGATGGTCGTTGTGTCCACCGCGATGCCCCAGGGCGTCGATTGCCCGCTGAGGAGGGTCGTCGCAGTCGTGCTTCCCAGAGGCGCGTGGACGATCGCGTCGCTCGTCGCACCACCGGTCCAGTAGACACCCGAGGCTCCGGTCGCGAGCTCGTTGGCGTCCGTGCTCGCAGAGATCGTCGTCACCGGGCTGCCGCCGCTGATGGGAACGCTGTACACGCCGCCTCCGGGGCTCGTGTAGGCGTTGCTGCCGTACACCGCCAGGAGCAATGGGCTTGGAACTACGGAGGACACGAGCATCGAGGGCCCACCGCTCAGCGGCATGGAGTAGATGGTGCCGCCCCTGAAGTCGCTCCAGTAGACATTGTTCGCGTCCGTGGTGATGCCGCCGCTGCCGTTAGCGAGGGTCGCCAGCTGGGTGGGGTTCCCGATGCCCGTCTTTGCCTGCCGGTACACGTAGCTCGGCGTGATGATGTACACGTACGAGCCGGCCTGGACGACGCCATCGGGGCCCTGGGCGAGGCCATTGGCGGCGATGGGGGCAATCGTGGTGACGGATCCGCCCGCGACGGACACGCTCTCCACCCCGTTCACGTCGGTGAAGTAGACGTTCGTGGAGTCGGTCGCCAGGGAGCTGGGTGTCGTCCTTCCCGACGCCAGGGTGACCAGGCACTCGCCAGCGTTGCACCCCACGCTGCAGGAGAGGCCACACCCGCCGCAGTTGGCGTTGCTGGTGAGCAGATTGACGCACGTGCCGTTGCAGGCCGTCTCTCCGGTCGGGCACACGCAGGTGCTGCTCTTGCAAGTTGCCCCCGTGGCGCAGACGGTGCCGCAGGCGCCGCAATTGCTGCCGTCCGTCGCCGTGTTGGTGCAGGTGCCGCTGCATCCCGTCTGACCGGTGGGGCAGCACAGGCTGTTGGTCAGGTTGCCGCTGGAGCACGTGCACGAGCCCGCGCTGCAGTTCGGCGAGGGCTGGCTGCACGTCTTGACCGTGGTGTCGGTCACGAGGTCGGGACCGCACTGCGTCACCGTCGTTGCGTTGGCGCACACGTCCTGCCCTGGCGTTGCCGACAAGCAGAGCGCGTCGATCGGCTGGCAGGTGCCCGCGTTGATGCCGCTCTGCGAGTCGCACAGCTGCCCGGAGACGCATGTCCCGTTGGTCGTCCAAGAGCCGCCGCTGCAGATGAGGGTGACCTTCTGTTCGTTGCCGTTGCACGCCAGCTGTCCGGGCGTGGAGCAAGAGCAGCCGAGAACCCCGAGGACGCCGGTGCCCGTGGGCGTGCAGGCGTTCTGACCCCCGTCGCTTCCCGCGTCGCCGCCGGAGCTGGAGCCCGAGCTCGATCCAGAGCTCGATCCAGAGCTGGACCCTGAGCTCGACCCCGAGCTCGACCCGGAGCTGGACCCAGAACTCGACCCGGAGCTGGAGCCGGAGCTCGACCCGGAGCTGGACCCAGAGCTCGACCCGGAGCTGGAGCCGGAGCTCGACCCGGAGGCATCCGAGGCGTCGCTTCCGCTGCCCGAGCCAGAGTCCGCCCCGCTGCTCGAGCTTGCATCGCTTCCGCTACCGGAGCCCGAGTCGATCCCGCTGCTCGAGCTTGCGTCGCTGCTGCCGGAGCCAGAGTCCGCCCCGCTGCTCGAGCTTGCGTCGCTTCCGCTACCGGAGCCCGAGTCGTTTCCGCTGCCCGAGCCCGAGTCGGCCCCGCTGCTGGAGGCGGAGCCTTCCGCGGTCGAGTCGCTCACCGCGCCGTCGGCGCCACCGGCGATGTCCGGAACGTCCGGAAAGCTCACGAGGTCCGCGCACGCCGAGGCCACGAACGGCGCGGCCGCGAGCAGGAGGAAATGAAGCGATCGCACGGCTCAGAACGCCCCCTTCAGCAGCACCCCACCGCCGCCCGGCCCGACGCCCGGGAGGACCAGCACCCCGGTGGTCGGTTGCGGCTGGGGCGACGGGCGCGCCGTGAAGAAGAGCACGGCGCCGCCGAGCACCAGCGCGCCCCCGGCGATGAAGCCGACGGTGGAAATAGTCGCATCGGTCAGCCCGGTCGAGTGGTCGCCGAGCGCCTGGGTGTGGTTGCTGCTCGAGCACGGGCTGCCGCACGCGCTCTCTTGCTGGCTCTTCTCCGAGAGCGTCAGCGCCCCGAAGATGCCGCCGACCGCGAGCCCC
>JBEKGQ010000662.1:0-4379 GCA_050012715.1 Polyangiaceae bacterium | reverse complement strand
GGCGGCGCCGAGGGCGGCTTGGCGTGGCGCGGGAAGCTCACCACCGGGGCGCCCTTCCAGTCCTTCCACACGAGGGTCGCCAGCGGCGGGACCGGGGGCTTGCCCTGGAACGCCACGTCGAACACGCCCAGGTTCACGAGCTTGCCCGGGGCGACGCGCTCGAGCGAGCTTCGCACCATCTCGACCTGGGTCAGCAGCAGCGTCTCGGCCACCGCCTCCGAGGTTCCCGGCGGCACCAGGAAGACGTACTCGCGGTACGTCAGCGGCATCGCCTCGGTGGCCTCTTGCTCGCGCTTGAAGATGATCTGCGACGCCACCGTCGGCGCCGCCACGTCGCTCCGGGCGGGGGCCGCCGGGGCATGCGAGGGCGCCGCCACGGGCTGCCGCGGGGCCGAGGCCGGCGCGGGCGTGTGCGCCGGCACCGCCGTCGTCGCGATCGTCGCCGCCGCGTCGAGCCCCGCCGGGCCGGAGCCCATCATGACGGTGCGTATGCCGGGCGCCGCGGGCTTCTTCGCCGCCGCCGAGGGCGCGGGGGGGGCCACGCTCGGCGCCACCTTCGGCGGCGGGGCCGACTGCGGGCGGTCCTCCGGCGCCTTCTTCACCTCGTAACGGAGGCGGCTCATCGGGTCGACCGCGCGGCACCCGTCGTCGAGCAGCTCGATCGAGAAGCCGCTCATCGGCGCGGACTCGCCGCGCTGGGCGCGCGCCGCCTGGAGCGCCTTCTGCCAGGACTCCGCCTCGACGAAGACCGACTCTTTCTCGCTTTTGCCGAGCGAGGTGACGTCCACCAGCCAGCGCACGAAAGAGACTTAGCAGCCGCCCATCCGGCTGGTCAACGCGTCCTACTCCGCCCGGAGCCCGTCGGCCGGTCTCAGGCGGGCGGCGTAGATGGCGGGCGGAATGGTGAAGAGGATGCAGATCCCGATGGCCACGAGGGCCGGGATGACGAACTCCATCGGGTGCATCGACACCGGCAGGCTCGAGATGAAGTAGACTTTCGGGTCGAGCGGGAACGCGTAGGCCACGAGGAACCGGCACGAGACCCAGCCGAGGAAGAGGCCCGTCGCCGTCCCCGCCACGCCGATGAGGGCGCCCTGGTAGAGGAAGATGCGCAGGATCGCGTCGTTCTTGGCGCCGAGGGCCTTCAGCAGCGCGATTTCCTTCTTCTTCTCGAGCACGACCATGATGAGCGTCGCGATGACCGTGCAGGCCGCGATGACGATGATGAGGCCGAGGACGAAGCTCATGCCGATCTGCTGGAAGAGCAGCGCCGTGAAGAGGCCATGGTTCAGCTGCCGCCAGGTCATCGTGTTGTAGATGCCGTTGTTGAGGCGGACGTTGATCTCCTTGGCCACCGCGTCGGCGCGGTCGATGTCGTCGAGCTTCATCTCGATGCCGGTCACGCTGTCGCCGTACTCGTAGAAGGCCTGGGCCTCGTAGAGGTCGGTGTAGACGAGCTTCGAGTCGTACTGGTCGAACCCGGCCTCGAAGACCGAGATGACCTTGAACTGCTTCGCGATGGGGGAGCGCGCGCCGGACCCGAAGGACAGGCCGATCTGCGGCGAGGTCACCTGCACGCAGTCGCCGAGCTTCACCTCGAGCTGCTTGGCCAGCGTGCGGCCGACCACGATGCCGGGCATCTTCGCGACCTCGGCGGCGCTCTTGCACGGGTCCGGGTCGACCGCGTCGGGGATCACGTCGGTGTCCGGAAGGACGCTGTGGTAGCCGCCGGCCGGCTCGAGGCTCGTCTCCGGGCCGCGCGGCGCGGGCGGGGGAGGCGGCGGCGCCGCGGTCACCGACGGGGCCACCGGCGGGAGCACGCCCGCGTCGGCGGCGCGCATGTCGTCGTCCACCGTCTGCCGCATGATCTGGAGCAGCGAGTCGCTCCCGCCGTCGCGCGCCGCCACCGGATGCGGGTCGTCGAGGTCGTCGCGCAGCGGGTCGAACGAGCGCTCGGGCGGCCTCGCGTCCGGGCGGCGCAGGCCGTCGAGGCTGCCCGCGACGATGTGCTTCGGCAGGTCGAGCACCTTCGGCATCATCCCCGGGTCGACGCCCTTGAGGAGGACGCCGGTCGCGGTGTGCTCGCCGTGGGTGACCATCATCGGGTTGATGACGAAGGGAGCGACCCCGATGACGTGCGGGACGTCCTCGACCTTCTTCATGACGTCCCGGTACTCGCGGAAGTCGATCGAGTACTTCAGGACGAGCACGTGGGCGTTCACGCCGAGCACCTTCTCGCGGAACTGCTCCTGGAAGCCGCCGGTGACGCTCATCACGATCGTCAGCGCGGCCACCCCCAGCGTCACGCCGCCGATGGCGAGCGCGGTGCTGATGGAGATCATGTTGCGCTTCTTCGACGCGAGGTACCGAAGCGCGACGGTGACGGGGTAGCCCATGGGCGTGGCCTGGTTAACACGGAACCGTCGAGATTGCCGAGATACTCCCGCGACGAGAGAGGGAAACAGGGAGAGGAGGAGAGAAGGAGGGTTTCTGGGACTGGACGGCGGGTCTTCGCCCCAAAAAGACTCCTTCTCTCCTTCTCTCCCTGTTCAATTCTCTCTCCGTCTCCTCCTTTGGTACGCTGAGGGGAGGCCCGATGAGCGAAGCCCCCAAGCCCCCGTCGGAGCGCGTGCTTCGTCCCTCGGCGATCGCCGAGACGGACGCGCCGAGCTTGCCGATGCCTTCGCTCGACGTCTCGGGGACGCCGCCGCCGTCGAAGGTCGACGCCTACGTCGGCAAGACCATCGACGGGCGCTACCTCGTCGAGCGCGTGCTCGGCGAGGGAGGCATGGGCATCGTCTACGCGGGGCGGCACAAGGTCATCGACAAGCGCGTCGCGATCAAGGTCCTGCGCGGCGAGATGGCGCAGGACAAGGAGCTGACCGAGCGGTTCCTGCAGGAGGCGCGCGCCGCCAGCGCCATCGGCAACCCGCACATCGTCGACATCAGCGACTTCGGCACGCTGCCCGACGGGTCGACGTACTTCGTCATGGAGCTCCTCGACGGCAAGGCGCTGAGCGAGGTGCTCACCGAGTCGACCGGTCCGGTGCCCACGCCGCGCGTCGTGCACATCGCGAAGCAGATCGCGCAGGGCCTCGGCGCCGCGCACGCCGCGAACATCGTCCACCGGGACCTCAAGCCCGACAACGTGATGCTCATCAACCGCGGCTCGGAGAAGGACTTCGCCAAGGTGCTCGACTTCGGCATCGCGAAGGTCGGCGGCGGGACCAAGCGGATGACCCGCGCCGGCAGCGTGTTCGGGACGCCGCACTACATGAGCCCCGAGCAGGCCGCCGGGGCCGCGGTCGACCACCGCACCGACATCTACGCGCTCGGGGTCATCCTCTACGAGCTGGCGAGCGGCAAGGTCCCGTTCGACGCGGACAACTTCATGGGGATCCTGACCCAGCACATGTACAAGTCGCCGGTCCCGATCCGCGCGCTCGTGCCCGGGGTCGACGTGCCGCCCGGGCTCGACGCCATCGTGCTGAAGGCGCTCTCGAAGAAGCCCGAGGCCCGCTACCAGACGATGGACGAGCTCATCGCGGATCTCGACAAGCTGGAGAAGGGGCTCCTGCCGGACGCGATCCAGGAGATGATGGCCCGCTCGGGGGGGTTCAACGTCCCCGCCGACTACTTCCGCTCGAGCGCGATGCCGGCCCCGGTGCCGGGCTCGCCGCCGATGCGGGGCTCGCGGTGGCCGCTCTTCGCCGTCATGCTGGCGGTGGGGACCATCGTCGGGGTCGTCGCGGTCGTCTTCGTGGCCCGCAGCAGCGGCGGGAACGCGCAGGCCACGCCGTCGTCCACGGCGACGGCGGTGGTGGCGACGACGGCGAGCGCGCCGCCTCCGCCCGCGGTCACGCTGGCCCCGCCGCCGAGCGCGGCGCCGGTTCTGAAGGAGGTGCTCGTCAGCGTGATGCCGCCGGACGCGACGCTGACCCGCGACGGGAAGGACCTGGGGAGCTCGCCGGTGGCGCTGCACCTCGCCGACGGGGAGTCGGCGACGGTGGTGGTGACGCACAAGGGCTTCAAGCCGAAGACGCTGACCATCGACGGCAGCATGGCGAAGATGACGGTGACGCTCGACAGCGTCTTCGGTCCCGCGCCGAAGGGGCCGCCCGGGCCGGCGGCGACGAAGACCGGCGGCGGGGGCATCGACGACGTCGGGGATCCCTTCGCGAAGAAGCACTGAGCCGGGCCGCCCGGGGCTCCGGGATCGCGAGCGACCGGGGTAGCCGGGCGAGACGGGGCTCTGTCTGGCGGAGACGGGGCTCTGTCTGGCGGAGACGGGGCTCTGTCTGGCGGAGACGGGGCTCTGTCTGGCGGAGACGGGGCTCTGTCTGGCGGGCTTTGCACGAGAACGCCGCCCGTGAGCCCCT
>JBEKGQ010000661.1:0-4383 GCA_050012715.1 Polyangiaceae bacterium | reverse complement strand
GGGGATGGGAACGCGGGTGAGGGCGGGGATGGGGAAGGGGGCAGCGGGGCCGGGGGCGGCGGGGATGCGGGAGGGGGAGGACCCGGTGCCGGCGGATGTGGAGCCGGAGGAACGGGGGGCTGCCCCAATTGTGGGCACAAGCCGTCCGCAGGAGATCCTGTCGATGTCTTGTCCGGGAACGTTTTCACGCTTGCGAAGCGCGATCTCTTCCTGCCCGGTCTCTTCAACCTCGAGGTTCTGCGGGGCTACTCCGCGCAAAACCGAGCTCGGGACTGCGGGATGGGGTGGGGATGGTCCCACACCCTGGGCTGGAACCTCGAGCGGCGAGGCAAGCTCTTGGAACTCTACACCGGGGACGGCCAGAAGGTCATGCTCCCCTTTCCCAAGGGGAACGGCGACGATTTTCGCGACGGCGCGTGGGGCCTTCTGGCCCGCGATGGCAACCTCGTCGTCCGTCCTGGGAACGAGTTTCTGCATTTCTTCTCCCCTCATGAGCCGGGTTCCAACACCTATCGCCTCGACGCAGTCGCCTATCGTGATCGTCGCCACATCGAGCTGCACTACGAGGGAAAGCGGCTCGTGGAGATCCTCGACAGCGTTGGGCGGCGCATCGCCGTGGAGCCCACGCGAGATGGGCGCATAGCTTCGCTATCGGCAACGGATCCCGAAGGGAGCGGTACTCTCGTTTTCGCCCGATATGCCTACGACGACGAGGGCAACCTGATCGCGGCTGCGGACGCGGATGGGCATATCACCACGTACGCTTACGACGGCGAGCACCGCCTCACCCGGCTGGAGAACCCGAACGGGCTCGTCTTTCACTTCGTCTACGACCGCCAGGGTCGATGCATCGAGACGTGGGGGGCGTACAAGGACGGCGTCGATCCGGCGCTGGCGCCGGACGTTCCCAAGGTGCTGCGGGACGGCCGTCGCGCCAAGGGCATCTTCCACTGTCGGCTCGACTTCGGGGGCGACTACGTCGAGGTGACCGACTCGGTGCGCGTCCAACGATACTTCGGAGCACCGCGGGGGCGAGGAACAAGCAAGGGCGTCGACGCGCGAGGCGGCGTCACCACGCGTGCCTATGACGAGCGGGGACGCATTACGGCACGCGAGGACCCCAACGGGGGGGTGTGGTCCTACCAGTACGACGTGCTCGATCAGATCGCGGTGGAGACAGACCCCGAGGGGCAGACGACCCGAATCGAGCGAGATGGCGCAGGCCGCCCCGTCACGATCATCGATCCGGCCGGCGGTGCCATCCGCGTGACGCACAACGCGGAAGACGAGGTAGAGTTCATCGAGAATCAGAAGGGCGCGATCACACGTTTCTCCTACGCCCGTGGGGGCGTGCTTACACGAAGGGTGGATCCACGCGGCGGGGAGTGGACGTTCGACTACGACGCCCACGCCAACCTCGTCGCTTTGACGCATGCTGAACACGGCACCGACACATACACGTACGACTACTGGGGCCGGCGCCTGACCTCGACCGACCCGCTTGGGAACACGCAGCGGTACACGTATTCGCCCGCGGGCAATGTCGTGCGGTTCGACGACGCGGTGGGCCGCAGTATCTTCTACGAATACGATTCCATGGGAAACCGGATACGCGAGATTCGGCCCGACGGTGCAAGCATATACGAGGATTTCGCGGGACTGAACTGGCGCTGGCGCATCCGACAGCCGGACGGCACCGAGGTGCGTGTCCAGTTCAACCGCGAAGGTTGGCCCGTGCGCCTTCTGAACGAAGCAGGCCAGACATGGGAGTTTGAGTACGGCCCGACCGGCTTGATCCAGTCCGAGCGCGATTTTCTCGGACGGCTCACACGGTACCAATACGATGCGGTAGGACGCGCGATAAATGTTGCGACCGACGACGGCGAGGGCATCAAGATCACGCGGGACAAGATCGGACGAGTCGTCGTAGAGGAGGCCTCCGACGGGTCGACCCGCAGCTACGCCTACAACGAGCGCGGGGAGCTCGTCGCCACTCGCTCGGGAGACGTCGAGGTCTCCTGGAGCCGGGACGCGACGGGGTTGATCGTCGGCGAGCAGATGAACGTGAATGGCACGAAGTACAGCCTCTCCTTCAAGCGCGATCCGGCGGGCAACCGCGAATCCGTTCAGTCTTCGCTCGATCACGCCATGGTCTTGCAGCGCGACGGCAACGGTCTGGTACGCGCGCTCGGCGTCGACGGAGCCCGCGCGCTCAGCATCGACCGCGACGTCGTGGGGGCGCCGGTTCGCCGTACGCTGGCCGGCGGCGGAGCGATGCTGAGCCGCTATGACGGCGAGTACCGGCTGACGAACCGAGAGGTCGTCACCCCGGGCGCCGGCGCTTCCTCCTCGGAGCCGCAGTGGGTCGGCGCGACCCGGGGCGTCGGCCGCACCTACGAGTACACACCGCTCGACGAGATCGCCGTCGTCTCCTCGGCGGACGGAGCGAGCTACGAATACCGCTACGATCTGCGCCGTCACCTGCAGGTCAGGCGCAGGAGTGGAGCGAGCGACGAGCGCTACGCGGTCGACGCCACCGGCAACTACGCCGAGGCTGGGCCCGACGGGCGGCCGCGGACATTCGGTCCCGGCGGGCAGCTGCTTCGCAACGGTGCGGTCGAGCTCGAGTATGATCGGCGCGGCTTCCTCCTCGCCAAAAGCGTTGTCGCCGCGCCCGGGAGTCCGCCGGAGAAGACCAAGTTCGAATGGAATGCGTGGGGCCTCCTCAGCGCGGTGCTGCTCGCAGGCGGAACGCGACTGGACTTTGACTACGACGCGCTCGCGCGTCGCGTGAGCAAGCGCACCACATCGCCCGATGGCTCCGTGCGAACCAGCAACTACCTATGGGATCTGGCGTCGGTGCTCCAGGAAGTCTCGTCAGACGGCGGCGTGCGGACCTACCTCTACGAAGACGAGCAAGAGTACGCGCCGATCGGTCACGTCGAGAACGGGCAGTGCTTCTATTATCTGCGGGATCTGACGGGCTATCCGGAAGAGATCGTCGACGGCACGGGCCTGCGTGTCGGCCAGCTCGAGCGAGACACGTTCGGCCGCACGGCCCGGTCGCTCGGCCCAATCTCAACGCCGGTGCGCTTTGCCGGTCAGCTCGCGGATCCCGAGACCGGACTACACTACAACCGTTACCGCTATTACGATCCCGACGCCGGGCGCTACATCTCTCCGGACCCCATCGGATTGGCCGGAGGCATGAATCTCTACGCGTACGCCAACCCCAACCCTATCGGTTGGATCGACCCTATGGGGTGGGAGAACGTGGCCACGGTCACCGGCTTCTCGGGCCCAGCGCCGAGCGCTTGTAACCAGAACCCGTTGCAGTACAACGCGTCGACCTTCGCTCCGAACTGCCCGACGCCGTTTGCCAAAACTCCGCAGGGATCGAATGCCGGCCATAGCGAGCAGAAGTTCTGCTACGATCTGATGAATAGTGGCCAGCGGAACGGCTCTTATGGGGTTGGTTATGATCCCAAGACTCCTGGTCCGCAGCTGCCCCCGTGCCCGAATTGCCATGCGGCGATGATGCGCACGGCAGCAGAGACAGGCTCCACGATTCAGTACCAGTGGAGAGGCGCTGATGGAAACACCAACACCGTCACGTACAGCGGAAACAATCCGCCGAACTATATGAACCCGGTAGATCCCAACAATCCAAACGCCGCGCAAACTCAGGGGGCATCGGCAGCATATCTACAAAACGCATATTCCAACATTTCATTGCAAAACAACTACAACTGGCAGAACCAGAACGCGGGAGGGCAACAATATAGAACCAACGTCGGACAGAACTACTGGGGGTGCAACATGGGCGCCAGTCCGCAGGGACAGGCCCCCTTTGCAGGCTATAGGGAAGCTCAGACGAGGTGACGACGGTTACAGAGGGATATTGGCAGCGTACCGAGCTTGAGACATGTCGTCCGAGCCGCTTGCATGACCGCGGAGGCAAGCTAAGAAGCCGAGCATCATGTGTCGCCCATCTTCTTGCACATACTCTGGAAAGACGGCTCCGTAGCGTGTCAGCCCGATCTCAGACGCCGTGCCCCACGCAACCGAGGTGTCCGGCGCGCTCTGATAGTCGGCGTGGTAAGTGTCCTCCAGCCATATGTCCTGAAAGATCTCCTCCGCCTCGTGCCCAACAAGCCCAAAGCGCGAAGTCAGACGACTTGAGTAGCCGTCGACCGCATCGAACCTTCGCACGAGATCCAGAATGAAGGAAAAGCGCCCACCATCGCGGGCGATCCACTCGATCTCGGCTTCGGATGGCAACCGTAGCTGAAAGCGGCCAGCCATATCCCGGTGAAAGTGCCTCGTCGCGATCGCCCCAAGCCCGTACGTTCCCCAGGGAGCACCCGTCAACCGCTCGACATC
>JBEKGQ010000660.1:0-4392 GCA_050012715.1 Polyangiaceae bacterium | reverse complement strand
CAGACGCTGTCGCGCAGGTGCGTGACGAGGCCGCGGACTAGGCCGATGGCCACGAGGACGTCGGCGGCGACGAAGATCTCGAACTTGTCCTTCTCGAGCTTTCCCATCTGCATGAAGGCGTAGGGCACGGCGACGATGCCGATGAAGGCGAGCACGCCGATGACGAGGAAGGCGCGCCGGCGACGCCGGCGCTGGGCGAGGTAGACGTCGAACTCGTCGTGAGGGGCGGGGGCGCTCACGGCCGGAGCGGAGCGCAGATCGACGGGAGGCGCAAGCGCCGGGCGCTGCCCGCTGCGCTAATCTTGCCCGCCATGCTCACCGACGTCGTGCTCAAGCGCTTCGACTCCCCCGACGAGACGCGCGTCTTCGAGAAGGGGCGCTTCGAGGTCGTGCAGATCGGCGGCATGACGCTCGGCCGCGCCACCTATGAGCCAGGGTGGCGGTGGTCCATGCACGTCGGCGCGAAGTCGGGGCAAGCAATGTGCGAGGTCGAGCACGTGGGCATGGTCGTCTCGGGTCGCGCGACCGCCGCGATGCGCGACGGCCGCGTCATCGAGATGCGCGCCGGCGACGTCTTCTACATCGCGCCGGGCCACGACAGCTGGGTCGTCGGCGACGAGGCGTACGTGTCGCTGCATTTCCTCGGCGCGGGCGACTACGCGCGCGGGAAGCACTAAGCGCCTCGACCGACGATGTTCCGATCGTCCCCGGACACCCCCGCGTTTGTCCGGGCCACCCCCCCACCGCCCCAACCTCGCGACATCGCAACGACCCGACCTGGCCGGAGACTTGCTCGAGCGGTGATGGTCCCCGCGACCATCGTCGCCGGAGCGCAACCCTGATAGGAGCCGAGATCGACCATGAGTACGTCCGACGTACCCGAGCCCTGCCTGCGCGATGTGCTGGACGCCGTCCAGAAGATCGGAGTGATCGTCGAGCAGATCCCCGGCCAGTTCCGGGCCCTCCACGAGGGCCAGCGCAGCGAGGCCGAGCGCCTCGACCGGAGAATCGATGCCCTCGAGAAGGCGATGTCCGAGGGGTTCGCGGATCTCGGCCGCGTGGTCCGCCAGAACTCGCTCGACATCCAGAAGAACAGCGACGACATCCGGAAGAACAGCGACGACATCCGGGCCCTGCGCCAGGAGATCACCAGCCTGCGGCACGACTTCGACCACCGCTCCGAGCTCGGTCGGGTGAGCGACCTCGAAGGGCGGGTGGCGACCATCGAACGCCAACTCGGCATCGTGCCGCGCTGAAGCCAGGCACGAACCCCGAGCACGGAGGAGCGATGGCTGCGCGCGGTCGCGGTCGCCTGAGCAGCTGCCTCTGGTCCTCCCCGCGATCCCGCGCGTAGCATCGTCTCCCTGGGGAGGCCGACCGTGAAGATCGCCGCCGGGAGCATCGTCAAGATCGAGTACGAGATCCGCGTCAAGGGCGGCGACGTCATCGAGTCGTCGACCAGGTCGGGGCCGGTGCAGTACGTCCAGGGCGAGGGCCGGCTGCTTCCGGCGCTGGAGAAGCGGCTCGAGGGTCTCGCGACGGGTGAGTCGCTCGAGGGCGAGATCCCCGCGGTCGAGGCCATCCCGCCGGAGGACACGCTGCCGACGCGGGTCATCGCGCGGAAGGAGTTCGGCGATCAGGCGCTGAAGGTGGGCGCGATGTTCGAGGCGCACAACGCGAACGGCGCGACCATCGATCTGCGCATCATCGCGATCGACGACGAGAAGGTGACCGCGCGCCTCTTGCCGCCGCTGGCGGGAAAGGACCTCGTGTTCAAGGTCCGCGTGATCCGCATCGAGGATCCGGTGAGCCACATCGTGTCGGTGGTGCAGAAGCCGCCGCCCCCGCTCCCGGCCGAGGCGCTCAAGATCGAGCTCGAGCCGGACCCGGACTGACGCTCAGCGACCCTTGCAGAACGTCGCCTGCACGACCGACCGCCGCGGGGGCTCGGCCTTCGGGCGGTTCACGCGCAGGATCGGATCGTAGTCGTACTGGAACGCGCTCAGCACCTGGGCGAGCGTGACCTTGCCCGACCCGAGGATGCCGTTGAGATCCCACGAGTAGCGCTCCGGCACGTAGCCGCTGATCGACGAAGGCCTCACTGCATTCACGTCAGCCTCCCTGCCTTACTCGCTCCCGCCGTCGGAGGGCGCGGGGCACGTCATCAGCGTGGTCGCGTAACAGACACCCGAGCCGACGTCGCAGCAGTTGGTGCCGCCGCCGGTGACCGGCGGGCAGCTCGTCTGGCAGTCGGAGTCGCTCGTGCACGTGTTGCAGCCGCCGCCGGTGCTGGTCTCCTCGGCGGTGCCGGAGTCTTGCTCGGTGGGGCTGCCCGAGTCGTACACGTAGCCGCCGCCGCTGTCGTACGTGTAGCCGGTGCCGCTGTCGTGGCTCGACCCGCTGCCCGACGAGGACGAGGACGAGGCGCCTCCCTCGACGAGACTCTGCGCGTCCCCCGCCTCCGTGCCGCCGCCACAGCCAGCCGCGAGCACCCCGCCGAGGGCCAGGCTGACGAGGAGAGACCACACGGGGGAACGGTTCATGGGACGCGCTCAAAGCACCCGTCGTGCCGACCTCGAGGGTCCCCAAACGGGGGACTTTGCCGGGTGAATCGCGAGGTTGGGCCCCACGCCCCCACGTACGGACTGTGCGGCGGGAGGACAAGTTGTACGCAACGTGCACAACCAGGACATCCCGCCGTCACAGCCGCGGTTTCACGGCCTTCCGCCGGTGACGGGGCTGGCCTGCAGGTCACGGGGTGCAACAGGTCACGGGGTGCAACAGAAGGAGGTGGCGCCGGTGGCGGTGGCGGTGCCGGTGGGCATGCCCCCGTCCGCGAGGGCGCAGGAGCCGGCGTCGGCGACCGTGGGACTGGCGGCGAGCTTCACGGTGTCGGGCGGCGTGAAGGCGCTGCAGGTGGCCGGTGCCGGGAGCGTGCCGCCGGAGGGCGATGGGCACTCGGTGTCGATCGCCGGCGAAGGGAGGGTGCACGTGGCGCCCGTGGGGTCCGTGCACTGGCACGCAGTGCAGCCGCGCTGGTCGTCGACGCCAGCGTAGAGGACCTGCGGTCCGGTGGAGTACCCGGCGGGGCACATGGTGGCCATGCCGGGCTGCATGACGCACTGGGCGCTCCCGAAGGGGCTCGCGGGAGCCGGCGCGCAGACCTCGCCGGCGGCGCAGCTCGGCGACGACGAGGGAGCCGATGCGGGGGCGCACGCGCGGGCCACGGTCGTCCACGCCGGCGCGGTGATCGTGGCGGTGCCGCCGGTCGTGGTGCACGCGCCGCCGCCGGCGGTGGGCCCGGAGACGGTGACGGCGCTCGCGCCGATGTACGTGGTGGGCTCGCACGACGTGGTGAGCGTCTGCGTGCCGAACGCCGGCGAGCCGCAGCTCGTGTCGACGTAGAAGGTCATCACCGGCGGCGAGCAGGTCACGCCGGTGACCGCGCCGCACGCGCACGGCGAGCACGTCGCGGACGTCGTGCCGAGACCGGCGTTGCCGTCGAAGGCGGGGGTCGCGGCGTAGGCGGCGCCGCAGGCGGGCGGCGTGCCCTGCGCCGCGGGCGCGACGAAGAGCGCCACCGGTCCGCTCCAGCCGGTGGGCGCCGACGGCGTGCACTGCATGGCCGTACCGCACGTGGCGGCCTCGCTGGCGCCGCCGTCGCCAACTGCGCCGGTGTCGACGCCGCCGTCGGCGATGCTCCCGTCGCCCGTGCCCCCGTCGCCGGACCCACCGGTGAAGTCGTTCCAGTCGAGCAGCACCGAGCACCCGGCGCCGCCGAGCGCGGTGACGGCGAGGAGCGCGGCGGCGCGTGACCACCGGCGGCGGCTCACAGCGAGCCCTCCAGCCCCGCGAAGACGCCGCGCGCGGTCGGCCCGAGGCGCAGGTGCAGCGCTCCTTCCGTATGCGCGGAGGACGGCGCGTGCGTGTCGCGCGTGAAGTAGAGGTACGCCGCGCCCGCGAAGAGGAGCGCGCCGACGCCGATGGCGACGTCGCCGGCCATGACCTTGTCGCGGGCGGAGTCGACGTCGGACGGCGCGCACGTGCGCGTGGGCTGGCACGTGCCCTCGAGGTGCGACCGCGCCGAGAGCCCGATGCCTTCGAGCACGACGCCGACGCCCAGCGCCACGACGCCTGCCCCCGCGAGCCCGTACACCCCGAACGGCACCGGCGCCGACGACGGAGCCTGCGGCGACTCGGGGCGATCGGGAGGCGGCGGTGGCGAGGGCGGCGAAGCCGGCGGCCGCGGCGTCGCCGCACCGCCTGCGACCGGAGCCCCGGCGCGAAAGACCACGTCGACCTCGCGGTCGCGCTCCCCCTCGCGGACGTCGAGGCGCTGCTCGACCGGCTCGTAGCCGGGGTGCACGAAGGTCAGCGTGTGCACCCCGGGAT
>JBEKGQ010000659.1:0-4392 GCA_050012715.1 Polyangiaceae bacterium | reverse complement strand
TTCAGCTGCGCGATCTGCGACTCGTCCTGCGCGAGCTGGCCCTGCAGGACGCCCACCTGCGTCTTCGCCGACTCGGCCTCCTTCGCCTTCGCGTCGAACTGCTCCTGCGACACGCCGCAGCCCGCGAGGGCCCACCCGGCGAGCGCCGCCCATGCGATGCGCCTCATGATCTCTCCGTCGATCTCAAAAGGTGTAGCGAAGCCCGAGGGCGGCGTCCCACAGCAGACCGATGTCGCTCTCGCCGACGACCTTCGCGAAGCCCGTGGCGTCCCTCACTCCGCCCTGAGCCGTCAGCGCGAGGTGCCGGTCGATCTGGTACCACTCGAGGCCGAGCCGCCCGCCGAACTGCGCGTTGAGGCTCTCCGCCTCGCGGTAGCCGAGGATCTCGAGCGAGTCGTGCGGCACGTAGGCGGTCAGCGCTCCCGCCTCGCCCTGCACGAAGAACGCGACGCGGTCGGTCACGTGGAACGTCCCCCGGAGACCCCCGCCGAAGCCGTACATCGGGAACGCCATGCTGTGCGACGGGTCCTGCGAGACGTCCGTGCTCGAGAAGGCCAGCTCGCCCGACGCGAACACCATGAGCCAGCTGAACACCTCGTAGCCGAGCTGCATGTGCAGCCAGAAGCCCGGCGGCGCCACGTGGCGGAACTGCCCGCCGAAGCCGAGCACCCCCGCCGTCTGCTCGAGCACGACGCCCTTCTTGTGCGGGCGCGGCGGCGGCGCCTCCGGGGGCGCGGTCGGCAGGGTCGAGTCCTCCTCGCCGGTCTTTCCCTCGGGCGGCGTCGTCGCGATGTTCACCTGCGCGTCGGGGGCGAGCGTCGGCGGGCTCGCCGGCTCCTGCGCGGACGCCGGGGAGACGAACCCCATCGCCCCCAGCAGCCCGAGCCCTGCGACAGCCGTCCGTGCCGACGTGCGCACCTCGACGACGCTATCAGAACGAGCGCGTCGAGGCCGCGCGAACTATTCGCGACTATTCGGTCGGGATCGCGTCGACCGCGACGAGGGCGTGCTCGATGACGCTGAGCAGATCGTCGACGAGGAGCAGGGGCTCCCAGGCGTTCGTGTGGGCGGACTGCGCCTCCACGGCGCGGAAGGCCAGCCCGTAGGACGCGCCGCCGAGCGGCGTCAGGCGCGCATAAGGCTCGCGCCCGCGAAGGCCGAGCAGGACGTGAGGACCGGCGCTCCGCGCCCACACGCTGTCCGAGCCGAGAGCGTCCACGGCGTCTTTGACGCGGTCGAGGAGTGTGCGGTGAGTCGAGGTGCGCGTGGAAGTGGAAACCTGGAGCATGGCTGCCTCCTAGGTCTCGACCGCTATCAGGGGCGCGGCGGAGGGGCCAAATTGTCGACCCGCGGTTTCAGGGCCGGATCGCCGGGCCGTCAGCCCAGGAGCCACTTGCGGAGCATGCGCTTCGTCGTGTCGCGGCTCACCGACGCGATCGAGTCGACCAGCGGGATCTCCTTCGGGCACACCTCGACGCAGTTCTGCGCCTTGCCGCACCCTTCGACGCCGCCCTCGCCCATCACCGCGTCGAGCCGCTCGCCGGCGTGCATCGCGCCGCTCGGGTGCAGGTTGAAGAGGCGCACCTGGTTGATCGCGGCCGGCCCCACGAAGTCGCTCGTCGACGACACCTGCGGGCACGCCTCGAGGCAGCACCCGCACGTCATGCAGCGCGACAGCGGGTACGCCGTCTCCTGGTTGTCCTGCGACTGGCGCGGGCCGGCGCCGAGCTCGTACGAGCCGTCGAGCTCCACCCACGCGTGCACGCGCTTCAGGTCCTCGAACATGCGCGACCGGTCGACCACGAGATCGCGCACGACCGGGAACTTCGTCATCGGCGCGAGCGTGATGACCTGCCCGTCGGGGGCGATCTGGTCGACCATCGCGCTGCAGGCCTGCCGCACGCGGCCGTTCACGAGCATCGTGCAGGAGCCGCACACCTCCTCGAGGCAGACGCTCTCCCACACCACCGGCGTCGTCTTCTCGCCGGTCGACGTCTCGGGCTTCTTCTGGATGCCCATGAGCGCGCTGATGACGTTCATGTGCGGCTCCCAGGGGAGCACGAACTCCTGCCAGTAGGACTTCTCGCCCGGCCCGTCCTGGCGCTTCACCTTCAAGCGGACCTTCTTGTGGTCGCTCTTGGGCATCTACGCCTTCTCCGTGGCGGCGAGCTTCTGCGACGACGGCGGGGACTTCGCCGCGACCGCGCTCGCCGCGCCGGCCGTCTCGTACTTGCGTGGCCGCGGGCGCACGAGCGACGTGTCGACCGCGTCCGTCACGTGGATGCGCTGGCCGTTCAGCGTGTAGTCGAGCTCGCGCACGTAGCGCACCGCGTCCGGCGTGCCGTTCGTCGCGCCCTGGTGCAGCGCCATCGTCGTCCGCAGCCAGCCCGCGTCGTCCCGCTGCGGCGACGCCGGCTTGAAGTGGGCGCCGCGCGACTCGTCGCGGTTGCGCGCGCCCTGCGCGATGACCCGCGCGAGCACGACCATGTTCCCGAGGTGGCGCACGTACTGCGCGCCCTGGTTCATCTTGCCCGTCACCGTGTCGGTCACGCCGACCTTCTTGCTGCGGTCCGCGATCTCCTCGACCTTCGCCAGCACCTTGTCGAGCGTCGCGTTGTCGCGCTCGATCGTGCAGTCGACGAGCATCGTCTCCCCGAGCTCCTCGTGCAGCCGGTACGCGTTCTCGTCGCCGTCCATCGCGAGGATGGCGGCGAACTTCTTCTCCTCGCGCTTCTCGGCCCGGTCGAAGAGCGACGACGGCATGTCCCACCCGCTCCGCGTCATGCCCTTGCGGTAGCTCGCCATCGCGGGCCCCGTCACCATGCCCGCCCACAGGCACGAGAGGAGCGAGTTGGCGCCGAGCCGGTTGGCGCCGTGGTACTGGTAGTCCACTTCGCCCGCCGCGTAGAGCCCGGGGATGCTCGTCGCCTGGTTGCGCGGCGACCCCAGGACGATGCCGCCGCCCGCCGCGCGCTCGAAGTCGACCCAGAGGCCGCCCATCGTGTAGTGCACGGCCGGGAAGACGCGCATCGGGTTCGAGTAGGGGTCCTCCCCGACGAACTTCTCGTAGATCTCGAGCACCCCGGCGAGCTTCTTCCGCAGCACCTCGCGCGGCAGGTGGGTGACGTCGAGGTAGACCTCGTTCTCGTTCCGGCTGCTCGTCGGGTTGAAGATGCCGCGCTTCTCGTGGAAGCACTTCTTGAAGAGCTCGCGGCTCGCGATGTCGCGCGGCACGAGGTTGCCGTAGCCGGGGTACTTCTCCTCGAGGAAGTAGTCGCGCCCGCTCTCGGGGACGTCCTTGCCCGGTCGCCGCTCCTTCGTGTCGCGCGGGACCCAGACGCGCCCGCCCTCGCCGCGCACGCTCTCCGAGATGAGGCGCAGCTTGTCCGCGCCCGGGATCGCCGTCGGGTGCACCTGGACGAACTCGCCGTTCGCGTAGCAGGCACCCTGCTGGTAGGCCTCGCTCGCCGCGGTGCCGGTGTTGATGACGCTGTTGGTCGACTTGCCGAAGACGATGCCCGAGCCGCCGCTCGCCAGGCAGACCGCGTCCGCCGGGAAGGCCTGCAGCGACATGTTCTTCAGGTCCTGCGCGACGATGCCGCGGCAGATGCCCTCGTCGTCGAGCACGAGCGAGACGAAGTCCCAGAACTCGAGCTTGCGCACCATCTTCTCGCCCGGGATGCGCTCGCCCTTGTCGTCGTCGACGTCGATGGTCTCCCACCGCCGCACCTGCTCGTCGAGCGCATAAAGGAGCTGCTGCCCGGTCGTCGCCCCCGCGAACGCGGTGCGATGAAAGAGCGTGCCCCCGAAGCGCCGGAAGTCGAGGAGCCCCTCCGCGGTGCGGTTGAAGGGGACGCCCATGCGGTCGAGCATCTCGACGATGCCGGGCGCCGCGTCGCACATCGCCTTCACGGGCGGCTGGTTGGCGAGGAAGTCCCCGCCGTAGACCGTCTCCTCGAGGTGCACCTGCGGCGAGTCACCCTCGCCCTTCGTGTTGACGCTCGCGTTGATGCCGCCCTGCGCGCAGACCGAGTGGGAGCGCTTCACCGGCACGAGAGAGAAGAGGTCGACCGGAACCCCCGACTCGCAGAGCTTGATGACGGTCATGAGGCCAGCCAGGCCGCCCCCGACGACGACGACGCGCCGGACCTTGCCGGAGTCGCTGCGAACGAGGGGCTTGGCGGCAGCCATGCGGTAGCTCGCAGGTAGGGGAAAGGGGGCGGAGTGTCAAACGCCGCCACGAGGAGACGGGGGCTAACGTCGCGAATTTGCGCGGGCGCGGGCGCGGGCGCGGGCGCGGGCGCGGGCGCGGGCGCGGGCGCGGGCGCGGGCGCGGGCGCGGGCGCGGGCGCGAGAGGAGAACCCACTGCGCTGGCTCTCGGGATGGACGAT
>JBEKGQ010000658.1:0-4403 GCA_050012715.1 Polyangiaceae bacterium | reverse complement strand
CCGGAGGGCGCGGAGCAGTCGGTCCATCGCCGCGAGGTCGATCATGGAGGCCTCGTCGACGAGCACCACACGGTGGGGGAGGGGATCGTTCTCGTGCCGGGCGAAGCGGCCGCTCGAGGGCGACCAGCCGAGCAGGCGATGCAGCGTCTGGGGCTCGGGCGCGGTCGTCGAGAGGGTCGCGTCCGCCATGTCGCGCGCGGCCGCCGCCAGCCCGCCGCTGATGGCCTCCTGCAGACGCTGCGCGGCTTTCCCCGTCGGCGCCGCGATGGCGATGGACTCCATCGGGATCCCGGTCCACGCCAGCGCGCGCAGCAGAGCCACGACGATGGTCGTCTTTCCGGTGCCCGGGCCGCCGGTCACAAGCGCGAGCGGTGAGCTGAGCGCGGCACGCACGGCTCGCTTCTGCTCGTCGGTGAGCGGCGGCGGACCATCCGTCACCGCCTTGAGCGCGCGCGCCACGGCCTTCGCGTCCTTCGCTTCGAGGGTCACCGGCTTCGCCCGCCGCGCGCGGACTCGCGCGCAGAAGCGCTCTTCGAGCACGCGCATCCGCTCCGGATAGAGCCAGTCGCCCTCGAGCACCATCGGCGTGCGGTCGCCCGGGCGACCGATCACCGCCAGAGCGGCCGCGTCTCCGTCGCGGACCCGCTCGATGAGCGCCCGCGCATCGTCGAGCGCGCCCTCGGCACCCACGGCGGCGAGGGCCGGCCGCAGGCGGGCGTCGGTCGCCACGCGGGTGCTGCCGGCGCGCATCGCCCCGACGCACGCGGCGGCGAGCACCTCGGCCGCGAGACGCGCGCGTCCTTCGAGCTGGCGCGCGCACCGCGCGATCTCCCACCCGAGGTAGGCCGCCTCGCGCTCTTCCGGGTCGACGCCGGGCGAGGTGGCACCACGCGCCCGGTCGTCCCCGTCCAGGCGCTCCCCGCGCGCGGCGAGAAAGCGCTCCCTCGCGGTTCCCGTCGGCGACAGAGCGCTCACGAGCCCCTCCCCGTGAAGCGGCGAGCACCGAGCGCCGCGTCCCACGCGACCACCTCGTCCCAGTCGGGTCGGCTCGCCCAGAGACCCTCGCCGCGCGCGTCCATGCCGCGGAGATAGCAATAGAGAAGCCCCCCGAAGCGCGCCTCGTAGTCCGCGCGCGTATGCGCGCCGAGCAGCTTGACGACGGCGAGGGTGTAGAGCTGCGCCTGCTCGGCGTAGTGCGCGTTCACGTGGGCGCGGACCGCCGCCCCGGCGTAAGAGGCGAGGACGTCGGTCTTCCAGTCGACGAAGTAGGTCCGGCCGCCGTGCTCGAAGGCGACGTCGAGCGAGCCGCGAACGAAGACGCGGGCGTCGGACACGGGGAAGACGAACTCCATCTCGCGCACCACCCGGCCCGCGCGCGACAGGCCCTCGATCGAAGCCCCGCCGGGCAACGCGACCGGCGTGGTGTACGCGGCCCACACGAGCTGCTCGGCGTGCCCGCGCTGCGCCGGATCCACCCGGTGCACCGCGACGGCCTCGTCGAACAGCGCGGCCACGTCGGCCCGGGCCCGCCACGCCACGAAGTCCCCGGCGAAGGAGGCCAGGGGAACGCGCTCCAGCACCTCGTGCACGAAGACGCCCGAGGCTCGGGCCGAGCGCAGGGTCGTCGCGGGGACCTCGTCGACCGCCTCCTCGGCTTTCTGCGCGCGCCGCGCCTCGGGCTCGTCGGTCCAGGCCGAGCGCGCCCCGGATCGCGCACCCCGCATCCGCGTGTACGACGTGACGAGGGCGCCTGCGTGCCGCTCGCGGAGCGCGGCGAATTCGGCCGCCTCGTCGGGAGCGAAGAGGAGCGCCTCGGGCGGTTGCCACTCGCCAACCCCGGGCTCGCTGCGTTGCATCCCCGGGACCAGGTGCACCGCGGGGACGTCCTCGACCGCCAGGGAAGGATCGCCGGCGGACACGAGCTCGGCGAGCCTCCGGTGCACGACGTCGTAAGCGCCGCGGCGGCGCGGCTGGCCGCCCGTGCTCGGCCCGAGCGGCAGATAGAGGCGCGCCTTGGCTCGGGTCAGCGCCACGTACATGAGCCGCTGATCCTCTTCGCGCTCGCCGTCATGGATCCGCTGCCTCACGTCGTTCGTCGGGGAGCCCACCCACGCGAGGCGCCGCCCGCCCTCGTGGTAGACGCGGACGTCCTTGTCGCCGCCGCCGGACCAGCCGCCGGCGACGAAGACGACCGCCGCCTCCAGGCCCTTGGCCTTGTGGATCGTCATGATCTGCACCGCGCGGCGCTCGCTCTCGAGGCGTTGCACGTTCCCTTCCAGATCGAGGGTCAGGCGCGTCTTGTCGATGAGCCCCGACAGGGCATGCACGAGGTCGCGCAACGTCGCGCGCGTGCGACGCGCCTGCTCGACCAGGAGCTCGAAGACGTGGAGGTAGTTGGTCAGCTCGCGCTCCCCGTCCGCGAAGAAGACCTCCCGGCGCAAGATCCCCGAGAGGGAGACGATGCTTTCGAAGAGGCGCTCGAACTCGCGCCCGTCAGCGAGCGCCTTCCACGCTTGCAAGCGGGCGACGAACGGGTGGGCGGCCGGGAGGTCGCGGGCCCGTTCCACTTCCTCCAGCGGGAGCGAGAAGAACGGCGTCAGCCAGGCGGCCAGCCGGCGCGCCCGGTCGGCCGGGTCGTCGACCGCGAGAAGCAGCGTGCGGACCTCGCGCGCCTCGTCCGTCTGGAAGAGCCCTTCTTCCTTGAAGAACGCGTGCGGGACACCCGCCGCCCGGAGCGCCGCGCCCACGATGCGGCCCTCGAGACCGGTGCGGGTCAGCACGAAGACGTCGTGCGGGGCCAGCGGCGCTTCGCCCAGCTTCCATGGTCGCGCGGGGTCGGTGATGACGCGGATCTCGCGCGCGATGCGGCCGGCGAGCGCGGGCAGAGACATCTCACGCTCGAACCGGAAGACCTGGACCGGTCGGACCTCGCGGCCCCCCCCGTCGACGAGCGAGAGCTCCGGCCGCCCGCAGAGGATGGGGGCATACGCGATGTTGCCGGTGAAGAACGGCGCCCCCGCCGCGGCGTCGAAGAAGGTGTTCTGCGCCGCGACGAGCGCGCGCGTCGCCCGGTAGCTCGTGTCGAGCGGGACGCGCTCCCCGCTCGCGCGGACGACGTCGGCGCTCGCGCGCAGGTACGTCTCCACGTCCGCCCCGCGGAAGCGGTAGATGGATTGCTTGGGATCGCCGACCAGGTAGACGACGCTCCTGGCGCGCGCGTCGGGCTCGAAGAACGCCCGGCGGAAGATGCTCCACTGCGTCTCGTCGGTATCCTGGAACTCGTCGATGAGGGCATAGCGCCAGCGCTCCCGCATCGCCGCGACGAGCGCGCCCGCCCGTGGCCCGCGGAGGGCCTCGTCCACGAGCGCCAGCATGTCGTCGAAGTCGTACTGACCGACCTCCCGCTTGTGCCGCGCGAGCTCGCGGCGGACGGGGCCGAGGATGCTCCACACGAGGGCGGCGGTGAGGGACGGCGTCGTCTCGGCGAGGCGGAGCGCGGCGGCGCAGGCGGCGCCCGTGGGTCCTGGCTGCGGCAGGTGCCGCGGGAGCTTCTCCAGCAGGGCCGCGAACTTGATCTCCCCCGAGCTCATGACGAACCAGGTCGCGCCGCCCCGGTCGCGCGACTCTTCGACGAGGAGCGCCAGCTCGTAGAGCGTTCCGCCGATGCTCTTGGCCGTGCTGTGGTGCATCCCCCACGACTTCATGACGTCGGGACCGTCGCGGCGGCGGGCGTCTTCCACCGGGAAGGCCGCCAGCGCGGCGTCGAGCGCAGCGGGGTCGAACTCGGGGCGCAGCTGTCCGTGCGCCTGCACGCACTTCCAGAGCAGATCCTCGATGCGGCCGATCGACCAGCCGGTGCGCAGCGCGGCCTCGAGCCAGGGGGATCGCGTCGGGTCGGTGGCCACTTCACGGCGGAGCGCTTCCCGCATGGCCCGCGCGAAGGAATCACGGCCGTCGACCTGCTGCTCCTCGAAGAGGCGCCCGCTGCTGAACGCGTTCTCGCGCAGGACGCGCTGGCAGAAGGCGTGGATGGTCGCGATGGTAGCGCCGTCGAAGGCCTGGAGGGCGCGGCCGAGGCGGGCATGCGCGGCGTCGTCGATCGTCCAGAAGTCGCCGGCGCTCACCTGCGCGTCGCTGGGCGGCTCGCCCTCCCCGCGGTGGAGCGCCTCGAGCTTGCGCCTCACGCGGAGGCGCAGCTCGTTCGTGGCCTTCTCGGTGAAGGTCACGCAGAGGACGCGATCGATGGGGACATCCCCCGCGAGGATCAGCTCGACGACCAGATGCTCGAGGGTGAACGTCTTGCCCGTTCCGGCCGACGCCTCGATGACGGCGTGCCGATCGCGCGGGATGGCGCGAAGGACGGGGGGACGAACGACACGGCGGGCGCTCACGGGTCCCCCCCG
>JBEKGQ010000657.1:0-4417 GCA_050012715.1 Polyangiaceae bacterium | reverse complement strand
CCGCGTGGGGGCGAAGAAGGCGACGACGAAGATCCTCCCGCTGCTCGCGGCGCGGGAGGACGACGTGCGGCGCGCCGCGGTCGAGGCGCTCGTCAGCATGGGCGACGACGTGCTGCCGACGCTGCGCGCGCGCATGGTGGACGCGGGGGGCGAAGAGCGCCGGTCGATCGACGCGGTGCTGGCGGCGCTGGGCGGTAAGGACGCGTTCCACGTGCTGCTCGGGGGCCTCGCGTCGAGCGACGCGGAGTCGGCGAAGGCGGCCGCCATCGGCGTCCGGCAGCGGGTGAAGGACGCCGACGCGCGCCAGCGGAGGAGCTACCTCTCGGAGGCGGAGAAGTTCCTCGAGAAGCAGTCGCGGCTGACGGGGCAGGGCTCGAGCAGCGCCGGCGCCATCGCGGCGGGGGTGAAGATCCTCGGGTACCTCGAGGACGAGAAGGCCATCCCGACGCTCATCGCGTACACGGGGGCGAAGGGCAACGCCCCCTCGGTGCGCCAGGAGGCGCTCATCGCGCTGCGGTTCCTCCTCGGGGCCGACGCGAAGAGGCTGGGCGCCGAGGCGAAGAAGGTCATCGCCGCGCTGGTCGAGGCGGCCGAGGACCCGGACCGCGCCCTCTCACAGACGGCCCTCCACACGCTCGCGGGGGTGACCATCCCGGACGACGCGCTGAAGCGGCTCGAGAAGATCGTGCTCCACCCGGACGTCGAGCGCGCGCGCTTCGTGATGGAGATGCTCGGGCGGCAGGACGGGGCGGAGCCGGCGAAGGCGCTCGTGAAGGTGCTCGCGACGACCAAGGACAAGCGGCGGGCCGAGATCGCGGCGTCGTGCCTCGTCGCGACGACCGAGGGCGTCCCTCCCCCGCCCGGGAGCACGCGGCACCTGGGCGACGGTCACGGGGCGGCCTCGCCCGGAACGGCGCCGGTGCGGGACGCCGCCGTGACCCCGCTCGCGAAGGCGCTGCTCGAGACCGAGGACGCCGACCGCGCGTGGCTCCTCCGGAACGTGCTGAAGCCCAGCGCGAAGAAGGTGCCTGCGGCGACCCGCCGGGAGATGCTCGAGCTCGGCATCAAGCGGCTCGCCGCCGGGGACCGAAACTGGGAGGCGCTCGTCGCCACCGCGCGCGACGCCGACCCCGCAGCGACCGCCGAGGCGATGCGCGAGGTCGCCCACAAGCTCCGCAAGGCGAACCCCGACAAGGCCCTCACCGTGCTGCGCGTCCTCTGCCGCAGCGAGGGCTGCACCGACGACGACCGCTACGGCCTCGCCTCGGCCGAGCTCGCCCGCGGGGCGAAGGACACGCGCTCCGCCGCGCGCGCGGGCGACGAGTCGCTGCGCCTCCTCGGCTCGCTGCTCGACCGAGGGGTCGACGTCGGCCAGAAGCTCCGGAAAGACAAGTCGCTGGAGCTCGATCACCTCTACTACGTGGGCTTCCACTTCAGCGAAGAGGGCCACCCGCTCGGCGAGGAGCTGCTGCGCATCGTGGCCGACGAGGGCGGCCGGGCGAAGATCGGCAAAATGGCGAGGAGCAAGCTGGCCTTGGGCGAGCAGCAGTAAGGGCGATTCGAGGCGGAACGGAACGCGAAGGCGCTGGCGAAGCGGGGGACGCGAGTGCACGCTCGAAGCATGAGGCTCGGAGGGATCGCCGGCTTCCTCGGAGTGCCGGTCGTGGCCGCGGGTTGCGGCCTCGCGCTGAATGGCCTGGGCGACACGGCGGGCGCCGACGCGGCCGGCGCGGATGCGGCCATCACGGGCGACGCGACGGTGAGGGGGAGCGACGCCAGCTCCTCCTCGGGAGCCGACACCTACGTCCCTGAAGCCGCGATGTCCGCCGACGTGCTCGCAGAGGCGTCCGCGGATGACTCCCCTGCCCCACCTCCGGTCGACGCGGGTTGCACCGGCGTCGTGTGCAACGGGTTCTGCACGGGCGCGACCACCTGCGGCGGATGCGGCGGGGCGAACCTCCTCTGCCCCGGGACGAACACGTGCACCACTGATTGCACCGCGTGCCCCGGGAGCCCCATCCAGTGCTTCGCCTGCGACTCGAACCGCCTGAATCCCATCGGCACGTGCCAGCCGGACAACGGGACGACGTACTGCCTCGACACGAACTACGCGGGCGCCTACCAGGGCGGCACGGGGACCCACTGCGCGTGCACCCTGTCGTCGAACTGCGTCGGCGACACCCAGGTGTGCACCAACGTCGGCCCCGCCGGTCCCCTGGGTTGCTTCACCTGCGGCGAGGCGTACACTGACGGGATCGTCTGCAAGGTCGGCAACGGGGCGGCCAAGTGCGACGCGATGAAGGCGACGTGCCAGTGAGCGAAGGCCGCGCTACTTCGTGAGGACGATGGGTGCCATCTCGATCGAGGTCCCGTCGACGCGGCGGCCCTGGATCTTCAGCGTGTGCGGCGTCACGTCGATGACCGCGAGGGCGAGACCCGCGTAGTAGGCGATGGTCCACGGGTTCGGCGTCGGCGTCGGCGAGTCGAACGCCGCCCCCGCGGCGCCCGACGTGATGTACCGGATGCCGCCCTCGTCGACGATCCCGCCGTCCTCGCCGAGGATGGGCAGCGTCGACTCGTAGTGGTGCGAGTGCCCGTTGAAGTCGACGTCGACGTGGTGCTTCTCGAGGATCGGCTGCCACGCGTCGCGCACCGTCGTGTCGCTCCCCTCCGCCGGGTCGCTGCTGAACATCGGGCGGTGGTGGCTCGAGACGATCCACACCGGCGGGACGGGGCGCGCCTGGGCCGCGGTCAGGTCGTCGTCGAGGAACTGCGCCTGCCGGGTCGTGAGGTCCGTGTCGCCCTGCGTCGGCGAGTCGTTGAGGACGACGAAGTGCACGTCGCCCCAGTCGAAGCTGTAGATCTCCTCGATGCCCGGCAGCGCCCACAGCGCGAAGTACGCCATGGCCATGTCCTCGTGGTTGCCGTGCACGGTCATCGTCGGGATCGTCGCGAGCAGACTCCCGCCGGCCGAGAACCACTCCTCCCACTCCTCGACCATTTCGCCTTCGTGGACGAGATCCCCCGTGAAGAGCGTGAACATCGGGGCGTAGGTGCCGGCCGCCACCTGGAGGTTCGCGTAGAGGTTGTAGAAGGCGTTCGAGTCGCCCATGACAAGGAAGCGGAAATTCTCGGTGCTCGCGTCGGCGGGGCCCGTGGTCAGCGAGTAGACGTTGCCGTACCAGCCGTCGCCGCCGACCGCGTAGTAGTACGTGTGGTCCGGCTGGAGGCCGCAGACGTGCACCTCGTGGGTGAGCATCGGGTACGGCAGGATGTCGAGCGGCTGCGGGGTGACGACGAAGTCGACGCCCTGGACGAAATGATTGAGGTCGGTCGGCGAGTCGCCGTAGGCGACCCACGTGGCCTGGGTCGCGGCGTCCGTCTCCCAGACGACGGCGAACGAGGTGCCCGTGTCGAACCGGAAGCTCGCGTGAACGGCGTGCGGCGACTCGTCGGTCGTGCCGTAGACCTCCTGTCCCCACGCCGCGCCGGTGATGCCGGTCGCGACGGGCACCGTCCCGGGGCACGTCGCGGGCTGCCACGCGTCGCCCACGGGCCCGCTCTGCACGGTGCCGATGACACCGCCGTTCGGGCCGCTGTGGTCGATGACCGGGCTGCCGGCGCCGAGATCGCCGGGGCGTCCGGTGAACGGACCGTCCGCCTCTCCTGCGTCTCCGGACGCCGCGGCGCCGTTCGAATGGCCGCACGCGAAGCCGCCGGCGGCCCCGCACGCCAGCGCGATCACGGCGATCAGCGGGACGAGCCGTCCCACACGCGCATTCTAGCGCGCTTCACCCGCCGTCGAGCGCGTCGTTCCGGGCGTCGAGGATGGCTCCGTCGTCCATCGGCGCGTGACCGACCGCGGCGGTTCCCTCCCCGGCGCCGGTCGCCGGCGCGCGTCCGATCCACAAGAGCGCCGCCGCGGCCATCGCCAGGACCCCCGCCGCGCCGTACCCGACCGCGCGAAGCGGCCTCGTCACCGGCGCGCGCGTCGCCTTCCTGGCCACCTGCTCGAACGCGATCTCGAGGCTCGCCTCGCCGGCGAGGGCCGCCGCGCACGCGTCGCACTCCGCGCAGTGCGCCTCGAGCGCCTCGTTGCGGTCCGCGTCGAGCGCGCCCAGCACGTAGAGCTCCAGCTCCGCCCCTGTCGCGTGCCGCCCGCTCATGTCGCGTCCTCTCCTTCCAGCGCCGTCCGTAGCTTCGCGCGCACCTCGCACAGGATCTGCCGCACGCGCTGCAGCGACAGCCCCACCCGCTCCGCGACCTCGGCGTGGCTCAGGCCATCGCCGCCGTACGCGAGCCGGAACACCTTCTTGGCCGAGTCCGAGCACGTCGCGAGCACCTCGAGGGCGCACTCGACGCGCTCCTCGGTGACCAGGCGCGACTCGGCGTCGGCGCGCGGGTCAGCGAGGACGGC
>JBEKGQ010000656.1:0-4425 GCA_050012715.1 Polyangiaceae bacterium | reverse complement strand
AGTGTTCGGCGCGCGCCAGGTTGGCTGAGCCGTCGCCTGTCCTGAGACAGCTTGCTGCCTGTCGGGGACACCCCCGACGACCATCAACCGCGCGGATCTCCACGACCCACCGCCAGGCATGCACACGCAACACGGGCGGTCGTCCGTCCGCCGCGCCGATGGCCAATGGCCAATGGTGCGCGGCGTCGCGAAGATTGGTCCCCCTCTGGTACGGTCGTGGTGAGCCGCTGCCGTCCTGGGACAGGGCTGGGACACCCCGCGACCTGGCCGTGGACAGCAGCGGGCCCCTCGACCGCGCGGATCTCCAAGGCCCTCGTGCAGGCACGACCCCTGCTCTTCGCCTTGACAGGCGGACGCCGTGCGTGGCGAGCGCTAGACTCCCGTTCATGGCAGCAGCAGCCATCCCCACTCCCTCTGCTCCGGCAGTCCCTCCGTCCGGAGTGGGCGAGGTGCGGCTCGTCGTGCACGGCGTCTCCTGGAAGGACTACACGATCGCTCGCGAGGCCCTCGACCGGCCTGGCCTGCGGATGGCTTTCTGCGAGGGAGTGCTCGAGCTGATGAGTCCGGGGCGTCCGCACGAAGAATGGAAAAAGAACGTCGCCCGTCTCGTCGAGCTCTGGGCGCTCGATCGGGACGTGCCCCTCTACGGCTACGGCTCGACGACGTTCGAGAACGCGATCCGCGAGCGCGGCGTCGAGCCCGACGAGTGCTACTGCGTCGGCGCCGAGATGCACGACTGGCCCCAGATCGTGGTCGAGGTGGTGCACACGAGCCCGGTCGCCATCGATCGCCGTCGCCTTTACGAGGCGCTCGGCGCTCCGGAGCTCTGGATCTTCGAGGGCGGGGCCTTCGCGATCTGGTCCCACGACGGCGCGTCCTACCACCGCGTCGATCGAAGCTCCGCGCTGCCTGACCTCGACTTCGTGCAGCTCGCGCGCTTCGTCGTCCGGTCCGATCAACCGCAAGCGCTGAAAGAATGGCGCGAAGCGATCGGCTCGCGGTAGCGGCCCCCGTCTCAGACGAGGACCGATGCGCACGCTCGGGCCCGTGAGCGAATGGTTTCCCCGAGGCGGTCGAGGAGCTCGTGCGCGAGCCCGTCGGCGCGCAGTCGCTTCACGAGGGCGGACGAGAGGTCCGGGAGCTCCTCCGCGATCCTCCGCACGCGCTGTACGGTCTCGTCGGGGTCGAGCCTGAGCGTCCCGGCGAGCTTGCGCCACTCATGGGAACCGATCTCTCGCGGCCGGTACTTTCCGCCGATCTTCATGGCGAGCTTCACCTTGTGAAGGGCGGCTCCCTGGTACGGAAGGACGCTCGCGATGTCGTAGAGCGGCGCGAGTCTCGCGCGGCCGCCGGCGCCGATGAGCAGCGAGAAGTTCTTTGCGTGCGCATCCGTGCCGCCCACGAGCCAGTTGAAGGCCAGGGAGTCGACGAACGTCGCGATGTCCTCGTCGGCCTCCCCCGAGGCTTCCCGCAGCAGGCTCACGACGTCGGCTACCCCGGGCCCCCCTTCGTTCTCGTACTTGTGCGATGGGTGGACAGCGAGCGCCTGACAGACGTCCTCCTGGTGGACGCGCGTGACCCGCGTTCCCTTGCCCGTGCGGTCGTAGCGTTCGACGACGATCGCCACCTCGTCGTCGAAACGCTGAACGCGGGAACGAGCGACGGGGAGACCCACCTCTCCGGCCAGAGCCAGGCAGAAATGCTCATTTTCCGCGTGCCCGTCGAGCCCCGGAGAGCCCGGCTTGAGGATGTGCGTCGTCGCGATCCGTCCGGCGGGGATCCCCCAGCGCCTGCCGTCGAACAGCAGCGCCGTCTTCGGCTGCGCACCCGCGAGGCTGAACTGGCCGAGGTCCCCCGGGCTCCGCCACGCGGTGGCGTCCTGGCGCAGGTTCCGCAGGCGTTCCGCCACGTCGCGGATGCTCAGCCATTCGATCTCTCCCTCACTGTCCGGAGCGAGGGCTCCGGGTCGACCCGGTTCGGCGAACCGAACCGCCCCCGCACAGTCCATTCCGACGTGCGTGAGGAGCGCGAACGCGCTCCGCGCCGAGACGTGGAACTCCTTGGCCCAGCGATCGAGGACGCGCTCGTCGTCGGGGAGGAGGCCCCAGAGAAACGGGTCGACCGTCCCGTGATCGTGCTTCGCGGCCGTGAGGGGCATCGAGAGGGACAGGGGGTATGCACCACGACACTGTCGCCATGCTTCCTCGTAGAGGAACGAGACCCGGCCATTTCGATCGCGCCGCAGCGTGCCCACCCTTTGGTCGCCGAGCAGGGTCGCAAGCTCGGTCATGGGCGGCGTTTGCGCGAACACCGGACGATGGCGTCGATGTCGGGGGTGGGAGTGCCCGCGTGGAGGGCGCGGGGCTTCGCGTCGTCGTCCACGGCGAGGGTGACGCCCAGCGCGTCGAGGGTGCGGAGGAGCAGACCGATCGGTGCGCGGGGCTTGCCTTGCTCCGCGTCGATGATCCATTGACGGCTCACGCCGACGCGCTTGGCGAGGGTGAGCTGATCGAGGCCGAGGCGCTTGCGGCGGTCGCGGATGAGGGCGCCCAGGTCTTTGGCGGTGCGTACGGGGATCATGTCAGCGAGGGGCGACGTCGGTGAAAGTCAGCGATCGCTGACAGGCACGAAATGTCGTCGATCACCGACAATGTAGCAATGTCAGCGATCGCTGACAAGCTCCGCTCCCGCCCCGTCAGGCCAGGAGCTCCACCGAGCGAAGCCTCGCCTCGAGCGTCGGCGATGGGTGCACCACCATCAGCTCGTCGGCGCGCGTGAGCGCGACGAACTCCTCCACGTAGGCCTGAACCTCCGGGCGCGTGCCGATCGCCGCGTAGGTCATCATCTGCTTCAGCTGCTGGCCTCCCGGCGAGGCGAGCAGGCCGTCGGCCTCCGCGTCGCTCATCGGTCGACCCTGGGCGAGGAGGGACCGCGCGCGCACGCGCTGGACCGCGGCGAGCTGCGCCTCGGCGTCGTCCGCCGTGTCCGAGGCGATGACGGTGAGCCCGGCGATGGCGTACGGCGTCGCGAGCTGGGCCGAGGGGCGGAAATCGCGCCGGTAGAGGGCGAGCGCCTCCTCGAGCGCCTGCGGGGCGAAGTGGGAGGCGAAGGCGTACGGAAGGCCGAGGGCGGCGGCGAGGCGCGCGCCGAAGAGCGACGAGCCGAGGATGTAGAGGGGGACCTTGGCGCCGCGGCCCGGCGTGGCCTGGACGCCGGGGATGCGCGTGTCGCCCGAGAGGTAGGCCTGGAGCTCGAGCACGTCGTCCGGAAACGTGTCGGACGAGGTGAAGCCGCGGCGCAGCGCGCGGCTGGTGACGGGATCGGTGCCGGGTGCGCGGCCGAGCCCGAGGTCGATGCGGCCGGGGTGGAGCGCCTCGAGCGTGCCGAACTGCTCGGCGATGACGAGCGGCGCGTGGTTCGGGAGCATGATGCCCCCGGCCCCGACGCGGATGGTGCTCGTCTTCGAGGCGATGTGCTCGATGAGGACGCTCGTGGCCGACGAGCCGATGGTCGGCATGTTGTGGTGCTCGGCGTACCAGACGCGCCGGTAGCCGAGCCGCTCGGCGGTCCGGGCGAGAGCGACGCTCGCGTCGAACGCGTCGCGCGCGGTCTGGCCGGGACCGATGAAGGCGAGGTCGAGGATGGAGAGGGGGACCGTCGTGCCGGGCATGATGCGACTGGACGTAGGATGCCCGCCTTCGAGGAAGTGTTGCGCCCCTCACGACCCGTTAAGCTTGGTACGATCGGACGAGCCATGGCCGACACGAAGCGCACCCAGCCCCGACCGAAGGACATGGCCACGGTCGTGGCCGAAGCCGGGCCGGCCAGCACCGCCCGCAGTCGAGGCGTCCTCACCGTGCTCTCGGGGCCCGAGACGGGCCGCGTCGTGTCAGTGGGCCCCGAGGGGGTACGGCTCGGTCGGTCCGAGGACTGCCACGTCTCGTTCGACGACGCGAGCCTGTCGCGCGTGCACGCGCGCGCGGTGCGCCTACTCGGCACGCAGTTCTTTCTCGGCGACGAGGGGTCGACGAACGGGACGTTCGTCAACGGCGTCCGCCTCGCGCGCGCGGTGGAGCTGAGCGACGGCGATCGCATCCAGCTCGGCACCGCGACCCACCTGCGGTTCGCGATCGTCGACGAGGCGGAGGAGGCGGCGCTGGTGCGCGTGTACCAGTCGGGTCGCCTCGATGGTCTCACCGGGATCGCCAACCGCGCGGCGTTCGACGAGCGGCTCGACAAGGAGCTGGCGTTCGCGGTGAGGCACGAGAGCCCGCTGTCGATCGCGCTCTTCGACGTGGACCACTTCAAGAAGATCAACGACACGTTCGGTCATCCGGCCGGCGATGAGGTGCTGAAGGGCGTCGCCGCCACCCTGTCGCGAGCCGTGCGGACGGAGGACGTCGTGGCGCGCTACGGCGGCGAGGA
>JBEKGQ010000655.1:0-4446 GCA_050012715.1 Polyangiaceae bacterium | reverse complement strand
CGCGCGCGTGACGTTGCCGCCCGCGCGCGCGAGGACGGCCGTCAGGTACGCGAGCTCGAACGCGTCACCCGCCTCCCGCCGCGCCACGCGGAGCGGAGGGATCTCGTCCGGCGGCGCCGCCGGCGCGGCCACCACGGCCCCGGGGGCCGCCCCGGTCCACTCGCGCAGCGGCCGGTCGGGCGTCACGAGGAGCCGCTGGATGGCGTTGCGGAGCTCGCGCACGTTGCCCGGCCACCGGTAGGAGCGGAAGAGGTCCCACACGTGCGGAGGCACGTCCGCGGCGGAGCGGGGCGGCCGCTCGAGCGAGAGGAAGTGCTCGACGAGCTGCTCGAGATCCTCCATCCGATCGCGTAGCGGGGGCGCGGCGACGTGCGCCGCGGCGAGACGGAAGTAGAGATCCTCGCGGAACGCGCCCCGCGCCGCCTCGGCCCGCAGGTTCCGGTTGGTGGCGGCGATGATGCGGACGTCGAAGGCGACCACCTTGCTCGCGCCGACCCGGCGGATGCGCCGGTTCTCCAGCGCGCGGAGGAGCTTCGGTTGCAGCTCCTTGGGCAGCTCGCCGATCTCGTCGAGGAGGAGCGTCCCCCGGTCGGCCTGCTCGAAGACGCCCGCGTGCGCCTGCGTCGCGCCGGTGAACGACCCCCGCTCGTGGCCGAAGAGCTCACTCTCGACGAGCGACGGGCTCACCGCGCCGCAGTCGAAGACGACGAAGGGCCCCGCGCTCCGGGCGCTCGCGCGGTGCACCGACTCGGCGACGAGGTCCTTCCCGGTGCCGGTCTCCCCCTCCACGAGCAGCGTCACGTCGGTCGCCGCGATGCGCTCGAGGTCGGCGAAGAGCTCGCGCATGCGCGAAGAGCACCCGAGCAGATCGCCGAAGCGATCGCTCGTCGTCTGCTCGCGCTGGACCGTCTCGCCCGAGGGCGCGAGGGTGAGCTCCGTGTCGCCGACGCGCACGCGCGCGTCGAGCGGCACGAGGGCGTCGTACACGCGGACCCCGCCGACGAAGACGCCGTTGGTCGACCCCATGTCGCGGACGCGCATGCCGCCGTCGACCGGCTCGAGCTCGCAGTGGTGGCGGGACACCGCGTCGTCGGTGAGCACGAGGTCGTTGTCGTCCGCGGTCCCGACGCGCACCGGCTGCCCGGCCACGTCGAGCGCCGCGCCGGCGTCCGATCCGCCGGCGACCGCGAGCCGCACCTTGGAGTAGCGGACGACGATGCGCGGGGCTCGAACGCGCGTCGCGGCGTCACCCTGATCGGACATCCTCGATCCATCGTTACCTCGCCTGTCGCGCGCGAAGCAACCGCCGCGCGGAGGTGCCACCCGGCGGTTGTCGCCCGACAACCGCCGGTTGTCGAAAGGCCCGGCGCCGCGCGAATTCCCGCATGGACCGGGGCGGCGCGACCCTTGCTCCAGTCCGGGCGATGCACGTCTCCCGCTCGCGCACCTGGATGCTCCTCCTCGCCATCGCCGCCGCCACGGTGGGCTGCTCGGGCGCGGCCTCTTCGGGCGACCCGCAGTCGGCCAGCGGCTCCAGCTCCGGCGGCTCGCAGGGTTCGAGCGGCGCGAGCAGCTCGAGCAGCTCGGGCGGCTCGACCTCCAGCTCGGGCGGCTCGACCGGGTCCAGCACGTCGAGTGGCTCCGGCGGTTCGAGCAGCTCCGGCTCCGGCGGCTCGAGCAGCTCCGGCTCCGGCGGCTCGAGCAGCTCCAGCGGCTCCAGCAGCGGGAGCTCCGGCGGGCCTCCGCCCGAGGCCGGCGCGGTGTGGCAGCCCGCGGCGACGGCGCCGATTCACTTTCACTGGATGATCGGCGGCTTCACCACCGCCGACATCCTCACCGGCCAGGACGGCCAGGTCGTCTACGACATCGACGGCGAGGGCGCCTCCGCGAGCGACGTCGCCGCCATCCACGCCGCCGGCGCGATCGCCGTCTGCTACGTCGACGTCGGGACCCTCGAGATGGGCCGCTCCGACTACAGCGAGTTCCCCGCGTCGGTCATCGGCCCGGCGGTGCAGGGCTGGCCGGGCGAGAACTGGCTCCTCGTCACGGCGGCGAACCAGGGCATCATCTTGCCGCTCATGAAGGCGCGCTTCCAGAACTGGTGCCTCGCGAAGGGCTTCGACGCCATCGAGCCGGACAACCTCGACGGGTGGACGAACATCTCGAACATCACCGAGACCGACAACGTCGCCTACGATCTCGCGGTCGGAAAGCTCGCGAACGCGCTGCCGCTCTCGATCGGCCTGAAGAACGTCATGACCGACCTCGACGCGAGCCAGTACCCGAGCTTCCTCGCCGAGTTCCAGTGGGCGCTCAACGAGCAGTGCTACGAGTACAGCGAGTGCGACACGTACACCGCGGCGGGGAGCTTTCTGCCCGCCGGCAAGGCGGTCTTCGACGTCGAGTACAACGTGTCACCCACGTGCTCGAACGCGGACTCCGCGCACATCAACGCGCAGCTCACGGACCTGGACCTCGTGGGCGCCACGTCGAGCGGGTACGAGTACACGCCCTGCATCCCCGACTCGCAGACGACCTGGTAGGGCGCCGCGCTTAGAACCGGCCGCCGACGCCGCCCATCGTCGCGGTGCCGGGCGACGATGGACGCGCGAAGAAAAAGTACACGCTGGCGCCGAGCGACAGCGCGCCGACGCCCGCGGCGACCCCTGCGACCCATCGCTCCGTGGTGACGGGGCTCACCTGGGCGGCGGTGCAATGGCCGCCGCACGTCGCGTCGAGGTGGCTGTACTCGACGGCTTGCGCCACGTCGAACGCGAGCGCGGTTCCGAGCGCCGCGAGGGCGATGCCACCGAAGACCCACGCCAGCGCCGGGGCGCCGGCGCGAGGCTCGCCGGCGGGCGGCGGAGGTGCGGTGAGGTCAGGCACCGGCGCGCCGAGCGTGACCGTGACGACGCGGTTCTTCTCGCCGGCGCGAACGAGGACCTGCAGGTCGGCGCTCACCCCCGGGGCGCCCATCGACTCGAAGCGGAACGCGTGGACGCCGGGGTCGACCTCGAGCGATCGCCCGTCGAGCCGCCGGGCGACGAGGACGCCGTCCATCGAGGCCTGCACGTCGATCACGTCGCGCCCCCGCGGGTCGCGCGCGCCGAGGACTACCGAGGGCACCGACGCGACGACCTCGGCCATCCATTGCGTGCAGTCCTGGCGGACGAGGGCGGGGCACTCGGGCTTCACGCAGTCGAGCAGCCGCGCGCGCGCCTCGACTGGCCTGCCGTCGATGCGGAGCTGCTGCGCCTCCTCGGAGGCGGCGATGCACGCTTCCTTGGCGTCGGCGTGCGCGAGTCGCGGTACCGTCGAGCACGCGAGGGCGGCGACGAGGGCGGCGAATGCGCGCGGCACTCTCGCAGATTACAGGCACTCGGGCTTGTAGAGCTTCTTCCCGACCGCGTCGTAGGTGAAGGGCGGGTTGCAGTCGGTGCGCACGGCGGGGCGCTTCGTCGGTCGAGCGGCGGGGTGGGAGGTCGGGGTCGGGGTCGGGGTCGGGGTCGGGGTCGGCGTCGGCGTCGGCGTCGGGGTCGGGATCGGGATCGGGATCGCGGAGGCGGACTCGGTCGCGGTCACAGTCGCGGCGACGGACGCCGCCGGCGCCGGCGGCCCGACCCGCACCGACCGCACGATGAGCGCGACGCCGATCACCGCGAGCACCGCTCCCGCCGCGAGCACGACGCGAGCCCGCTTCTGCTCGCGCCGCCCCTCGTGCCTGCCGACGCTCGTCGATACCGAGATGGACGACGCCTGCGTCGGCAGCTCCGCGGCGCCAACGGCGTCGACGGCGCCCTCGGACGAAGCCCCGGCGCTCTCGATGGCCGCGACGCGCGCGGCTCGCTCCGACAGCTCCGCGCCCGCGACGTGCTCCACCCACTCCGCGACCTCCACCGCGCGCGCCGGCGTCACGCACGCCTCGAGGGCCGCCGCCATGTCGCGCGCCGTCTCGAACCGCTTCGCCGGGTCCCGCTCGAGCCCCCGCAGCACCACCGCGTCGAGCGCCTCCAGCGCCTGCATCGTCTCGTCGTCCGCGGCCGGCTGCGCCTTCGCCACCGCGCGGCTCGGGGCGGTCACCTTGCCGAGCAGCACCGCCGTCACGAGGCCCCCCTCGCTGTCGCTCGCGAAGAGGCGCTCTCCGGTCAGCGCCTCCCAGAGCACCACCGAGGCGGCGTACACGTCGGCCTTCCGCGTCACCGACTCGCTGCGGAGCTGCTCGGGCGCCATGTACGAGAGCTTGCCCTTCAGCTGCCCGTCGCGCGTCGTCTGCAGGCGGCCGGTGGCCTTGGCGACCCCGAAGTCGAGCACGCGCGCGAGGCCGTCGCTCCCGACGAGGATGTTCTGCGGCGACACGTCGCGGTGGACGATCCCGAGCGGCTCGCCCCGCTCGCTCCGCGCTTCGTGGGCCGCGTGGAGGCCGCGGAGGACGCCGCCCATGACCGA
>JBEKGQ010000654.1:0-4446 GCA_050012715.1 Polyangiaceae bacterium | reverse complement strand
CTTGGAGTCCGGAGGCAACGATGAAGCTTACTACCCTTGTTTCGATGGCGGGGATCGGCGTGTTCGCGACGGCGCTGGCGTGCAGCAGCAGCAGCAGCCCGGCCAGCAGCGGCGGCGGCCACGATGGCGGCAGCTCGAGCAGTAGCAGCGGGAGCAGCAGCGGCGGGAGCAGCAGCAGCGGGAGCAGCAGCGGCTCCAGCGGCGCGCTCCCGACGATCACGATCACGTCGCCGACGAATGGTGGCACGGTCACCGTCGTCAAGCAGGCCGTCACCGGTGAGGTCGACGCTCCGGTCAGCGTCACGACGACGAACTTCACCCCGATGGCCGCCGGCGATTGCGGCTCCGTCAGCAACAGCTGCGGGCACGTGCACATCTTCGTCGATCCGAGCGAGGACGGAGGCACCTCGCCCTGCACGCCGATGAACTCCCCTTACAACAATGCGAGCCCCCTCGCGCCGGCGGATGGAGGCGTGCCGATGTTCAGCCCGATGAACGCGATCATGAGCAACTGCGCGAATACCGATCCCATCAACGGCCAGCACACGCTTCGCATCGAGCTCCACAGCGACCAGCACGCCCCCATCAACGGCCCGGACGGCGGCGTCCTCTTCGACCAGATCCAGTTCACGGCCACTGGCGACTGATGCGCGAGCCCGCGCTCGCCCTCGCGCTCGCCTTCCTCGCGTCCGGTTGCGACACGGGAACCGCCGCGAGCCCGGTCTTCGCGAGCACCCCTTCCGAAGGCGAAGGCGGTGCGGTCGAAGCCGGGTTCGCGGTTTGCCCGGAGGGCATGACTGCCACCTTCGACAGCATCTACGCGCAGATGCTCTCGACGACGAGCTGCGGCTCGACTCTCAACACGTGCCACTCGACGGCAGCGGCCAAGAGCATCAACGGGCTCGACTACTCGCTCGACGAGCAGGGCGTCTACCTCGAGCTCGTCGGCGACGGCGGCGGCGTGCTCTCCTACAACATCGCCGGCGCGGCCAAGGGCGTGCTTCGCGTCGATCCCGGCGACGCGGGGGCGAGCATGCTCTACATCAAGCTCACCCTCGATAGCGGCACCAACCCGCTGTACGGGTCCGGCATGCCGCAGAGCGCGCCCGGGTCGGTGTGTCCGGCCGCGATCAGCGCGGTGGCCACGTGGATCAACAGCGGGGCCTCGCTCGACGGAGGGGTTCCGCTCGAGGCTTCTGCCCCGGTCGACGCCGGGACCGACGGCGACGGCGGCGCCCCGGTCGACGCAACGATCGACTGACCGGGGGGCATCCCCGCGAGGGCCTCAGCGCCAGCGGAACAGCTTGAGCGCCGCGGCGAAGGACAGGACGCCGCAGAGGCCGAGGATGAGCATCGGTCGCGCGATGGCCCCCGCGCCGGCGCCCTCGTTGATGACGGCGCGGAGCGCGTCGTTCAGCGCCGTGAGCGGGAGCGCGCGGAGGACGGGCTGCACCGCGTCGGGGAAGTTCGCCGACGAGAAGAAGACTCCCGACCCGACGAACATGGGCATCATGACGAGGTTCATCAGGCCGCCCACGGTCTGCGTGTTCTCCGCGCGCGACGCCACGAGGAGCCCGAGCCCGGCGAACGCCAGCGCCCCCAGCAGCGAGACCGCGAGGACGAGCAGCACCGAGCCCACGACGCGCACGCCGAACGCCGCCCACCCGAACCCCACGAGGATCGGAACCTCGATGAGCACGAAGAGCGCCCGCATGACCACGAAGGAGAGGAGGAAGTCCCCCTTTCGCATGGGCGTCGCGAGCATCCGCTTCACGAGCTTCTTCGTTCGAAGCTCGACGATGACGTACCCGATACCCCACATGCTGCTCGACATGAGGGTCATCCCGACCAGCCCCGGGACCAGGAAGTCGATGTAGCGGGCCCCCGGCTCGGTCACGTGCTCGTCGGTCACCCGGGTCGGGTCGGCGCGCCCTTCGGCGCGTTGCAGTCGATCGTCGACGAGGAGGCGCGCGAGGCGGGCCTGAGGTCGCGTCTCGTCGTAGCGGTAGGTGCGCGGCTCGCCGGGGATCACCACGACGGTGACCTTGCCCACGCGCAGGTCGGCCTTCGCGGCCGCCTCGTCCTCCACCGTGACCTTCACGTCGCTCGACGCGAGCGCGGCGCGGGTCCGCTCCGCGTCGGGGCCGGCCTCGACCGCGACGTACACGGGCTCGGGCGGACGGTTGCGAAAGGCGATCCCGAGCGCCACTGCCAGCACGACGGGGAAGCCGAAGGTCCAGAACATCGCGCTCGGCTCGCGGAAGAAGAGCCGGAAGCGGGCGAGCGTCAGCTCCGTCAGCGCCGAGCGCGGCCTGGGGCGGTCAGTCACGCAGGTGCCTTCCGGTGAGCGCGACGAACACGTCCTCCAGCGTCGCGTGGCGCGTCGAGAGGCGCTCGAGCGCCTGTCCCGCGACGCGCAGGTGATCGACGAGCGCGGGCAGGGCCACGTGCAGCGGGTCGACGGCGAGAACGTAGCCGCTCCCCGCGTGCCGCACGCTGTGGACGCCGGGGAGCTTCGCCGCCGTCGCCTCGTCGAGCGAGGCGTCGTCCTGGAGCGTCAGCTCGATGACCTCCTGGCCTCCCAGTGACGCGATGAGCTCGCGCGGCGAGCCTAGGGCGATGAGCTTGCCGTGGTCGACCACGCCGACGCGATCGCACAGGCGCTCGGCCTCGTCCATGTAGTGCGTGGTGATGAGCACCGTGCGACCACCCCGTTTGAATCCCTCGATCACGTCCCAGAGCTGGAGGCGCGACTGCGGATCGAGGCCGGTGGTCGGCTCGTCGAGGAAGAGCAGCTCCGGATCACCGACCAGGGCGCACGCCACGGCGAGGCGCTGCTTCTGGCCGCCCGAGAGCTTCGAGTACCAGGCCGACCGCTTCTCCTCGAGGGAAACGGCGCGTAGCAGCTCGTCGGGGTGCCTCCCGCTCGCGAAGAACGACCGGAAGAGGGCGAGGATCTCTCCTACCGTGAGGCGGTCGGGCAGGTGCGTCTCCTGGAGCGACACGCCGAGACGCTCGCGCAGCGCGCGCTCGTCGGCCCCCCAGCGCATGCCGAGGACCTCGACGTCACCCGCCGTCGGATCGAGCAGCCCCTCGAGAATCTCGACCGTCGTGGTCTTGCCGGCGCCGTTCGGGCCGAGCAGGCCGAAGCACTCGCCCGTCGCCACCTCGAGATCGAGGCCGTCGACCGCGACGACGCCGCGGTCGTACCTCTTCACGAGCGCGCGACAGCGCAGCGCCGTCGCTCCGCGGCTCATTCCGTCACTGACGGAGCTGGCACTGTCCGTCGATGCAGAGGTCCATCCCCTGGGCCGGATAGTAGTAGCCGCCGACGAAGCACATCTCGTCGAGCGCGCTCTCGCCGAAGCTCACCGTCTGGTCCGTCGTGTTGGTCCAGCTGCACTGGTAGGTGAGGCCGTTGGTCCCGTCGAAGTCGAACTGTGGATTGATGAGGTTCCAGGACGGGGTCGACCAGTCCAGGTCGTCGGCGATCTGATTGGAGGTGTCGCCCGGGTTGCCGGCCCACACCTGGATGCCCGTCCCCAGCTCGTGCTGGTGGGTCGTGACGGAGATGAGGTGCGTGCCCGCGATGCCCGCCTGGAAGAGCTGGCCGGTCGTGGCGCTCGAGTTCGGCGGGATGTTGATCTTCGTGGTCCCGTAGAAGTCGAAGCCCGCGGGCTGGAACGGAGGTGACGAGGCCTTCGGCGTGTAGACGAAGCTGACGTTGCCCGTCCCCTGGAGATCGTCGGCCGTCGTGTTGATGTAGTGGCCCTCGATCTTGATCATCTGGTTGGCGGGGATGTCGACGGCGATCCCCGCGGGGAACGCCCACGTCTCCTGCTTCTTGTTCGCGAAGACGATGGGGACGTCGGTGCCGAGCGCCAGGCCCGTGAACGGAGCGCAGTTGACCGGATCGTCCTGCTCGGTGTCCGTCGTCATGTAGACGATGAGGTGGTGCGACCCCTCGGAAAGGTCGATGGTGTAGCCGTTGATCACGACCTCTTCGGTGTTGCCGAGGGGGACGACGATGCACTGGGTCGTCTCGACGCCGGCGGGCACGTCGATGGGGCCGATGCTCGCGGTGAGGCCGCTGCCCGCGTCACTCGATGAAGACGAGCTCGCCGGGGCATCGTGTCCGCCGCAGGCGGCGAGGCCGAGGAACGCGAGGCCCGAGAGCAGTCCCATCCGCGATTGCGAGCGAGGTCCGCGCATGTCTAGGGGCTACCACCGGTGGCGCATCCCCGCAAACCCGTGCTCTATTCCGCGTCGCCAAAACCGGAGGTCTTTCTCGCCATGAACGTACATCGGGCTCTGTGGGTCGTCCTTCCTCTCGCGATCGGCGCTTGTGACAAGTCGAGCGGTGGCAGCGCGGGTGAAGGGCCGAGCGCGTCCGCGTCGAGCGCCCCTGCGGCATCGTCGGCGCCCGTCGCCAGCGTGGATCCGGCC
>JBEKGQ010000653.1:0-4452 GCA_050012715.1 Polyangiaceae bacterium | reverse complement strand
CGCGGTCGACGACTCGCTCGCGGTCGAGCCGCACGCGGAGGAGGGCGCGCGCGTGGAGGCGGGGACCCGGCTGTGGACGGTGCGCGGCCGGGCGCGGGCGGTGCTCATGGGCGAGCGCGTCGCGCTGAACTTCGTGCAGCGGATGTGCGGCGTGGCCACGCAGGCGAGGACCTACGCCGACGCGGTGCCGCCGGGGTGCAAGACGCGCGTCGCGGACACGCGCAAGACGACGCCGGGCTTGCGAGCGCTGGAGCGCTACGCCGTCCGCGTGGGCGGTGCCCACAACCACCGTGACGACCTGGGGGCGGCGGTGCTCATCAAGGACAATCACGTGGCCGCGTGCGGGGGCGTGCGTCCGGCCATCGAGCGGGCCCGCGCCGCCGCGCCGCACACGGCGAAGATCGAGTGCGAGGTGGACACGCTCGAGCAGCTCGACGAGGCCCTCGCCGCCGGGGCGGACATCGTGCTGCTCGACAACATGTCGACGCCCACCGTGCTCGAGGCGGTGAAGCGGGCGCGGGGGAGGGCGCTGCTGGAGGCGTCCGGCGGCATCACGCTCGCGCGGGTCGCCGAGCTGGCCATGGCGGGTGTCGACGCCATCAGCGTCGGCGCGCTGACCCACTCCGTGCCGGCGGCGGATGTGGGCCTCGACTTCGAGTGACGGCGAGGGGCCATGCTGATCCGACGTGTCGCCCCGGATCTGGATAGGGCGCCCGAGCTCGTGGCCGAGCGCGGCACGGCGGTCGGCGCTCCCATGCACCTCATCGCATCCACGACGTCGACGAACGACGAGGCGAAGCAAGCCGCGAAGGATGGCGCGCCGAGCGGCTCGACGTGGGTGGCCGAGCAGCAGACGGCGGGGCGGGGCCGGCAGGGTCGAGTATGGGTGTCCCCGCGCGGGGAGAACCTCCTCTTCTCGGTCCTCGTCCGCGTGGCGTGTCTGCCCTCGCGCCTCCCGCCCATCGCGCTCGTCGCCGGTCTGGCGGTCCGGGATGCGCTGGCGCGAGCGGCCCCGAACGCCGCGCTCAGGACCCGGATCAAGTGGCCCAACGACGTGCTCGTGGACGACAAGAAAATAGCGGGCGTGCTGGTCGAGGCCATCACCGCGGGCTCGCAGGTGCAGGCGGTGGTCATCGGGGTCGGCATCAACGTCCACACGCGCGAGTTCCCCGAGGACATCGCGGCGCGGGCCACCTCCGTGGCGCTCGCTTCGTCCGTTCCTCCGGATCGTGCCGTCATCCTCGCCGATGTCCTCTCCATCCTCGATCGTGACCTCCACCTGGTCGTCGGTCGGGGCCTGGGCCTGCTCCGGGCGCGTCTCGAGGCCACCGACGCGCTTCGTGGGCGGAGGGTTCGCAGCGACGCCGGGGACGAAGGGACGGCGGAAGGCGTCGACGACGACGGTCGCCTCCTCGTTCGGCGCAACGACGGCGTCCTCTCGCGATGGAGCGCGGGCGAGGTACACCTCGTGTGAGGTCGAGCTCCGTGCGTCGGTGCGAACGTGGGATCGCTCTCTAAAGGTCGCGCGCGTACCAGCGATCGCACCCGAAGTGACCCGTCGCGCCGACGGGCTCGTCGAGGCGCTCGAAGGCGAACTGCTCGTACAGGCGCCGCGCCGCGTCCATCCCGGTCAGCGTCTCCAGGTACATCCGGCGATAGCCGCGGGCACGGCCCTCCTCGATGCACCGAGCGAGCAGCAACTTGCCCGCGCCGAGGCCCCTCGCCTCCGGCAGGAAGTACATCTTGCGCAGCTCGCACGTCCCTTCATCGCCCCCCGCGAGCGGGCCCACACCGCCGCCGCCCGCCACTTCTCCGTCCACGTCGAGGACGAAGTAGACGGCCCGTGGCGCGGGATATGCCGCGCACATGGCGTCCACCTCGGGGTCGTTGATGGCAAACCCGGGGCCGCGAGCCCCGTATTCGGGCATCACGGAGCGAATCACGCGCGCCACTGCAGGATCGTCCTCGGGTCGAATGGGACGAAGGACGAACCCCATGCCGGTCGTCTACCATGGGGTCCCTTGAGACGCTGCCCCACCTGCGGCGCGACCTACACCTCCGACGCTCGCCTCTGCGAGACGGACGGGTCGCCGCTCGTCGACGAAGCGATTTCGCCGGCCTCGTCGACCAGCCCGCCCGTGCCCAGCGGCCGATGCCCGCTGTGCGCGGAGGGGATCGTCGAGTCCGACGGCTTCTGCTCCTCGTGTGGACGTCGCCCGCTGTCGAGCCGACCGACGCCGCCGGTGGTGCCGCTCGGAGCCCCGCTTGCCGGCGGTGTCGTCGTCGCCTCGGCCGGCAGCGACGAGTACCTGGTACGCGCGGCCGGCGGGGCCACGATGCGCGTCCTCCTCGGCGATGCGAGCGCCATCGAACGCGAGGCGGATCTACTCGAGCGCATCGGCAGCGCGGGGCCGTTCCCGCGCGTTGCCGAGTGCGGGGTCGACGATGTGCACGGCTCCTACCTCGCCACCGCCGCTCCGCCGCCAGATGCGCGCCCGCTCTCCGAGGTGGGCGCCGGGCTCACTCTCGCCACCGCGATCGGCGTCCTGCGTGCGCTGGTGGACGCAGCGCAGATCATCGAGAAGATCGGCTTCGCGTGGGAGCCGCAGCGGGACGACGTGCACATCCGACCCGACGGGTCGATCCGGATTTCTCGCTTGCGAGCCCCGCGGAAGCTGGGTCAGGGGGAGCGCCTCGACGCGCGCGCCGTCGTCGAGGCCGTCGGTCCGACCTTCGTCCCGAACCCCGCGCTCGAGGGGCCATCGCGCGTCTTCCGCCTTCTCCTGCCGCACGTCCCCATCGAGGGCGACCCGGGCAATTCGATCGCCGAGCTGCGCCGCGAGATCGCCGCCGTCGAGCTCGACCTCGCGCCTCCTACCGATGACGGGCTCCGCGTCGCCGGCGTCTGCGACCCTGGCCTGCGCCGCCCCCACAACGAGGACGCCCTGGCCTTCGCCACCGGTACGACGCACGGCGAGCGCTGGTCCGTGCTGGTCGTGTGCGACGGCGTTTCGTCCTCGTCGCACGCCGACCGGGCGTCGGCCATCGCATCGAAGACCGCGTGCGACGCGCTCTCGCACGCGGCTCGCACCGGCCAGATCTCCTTCGAGACGGGCAACACCGCCGTGGCCGAGGCGATCCGCGCCGCCCACGGGGCCGTGTGTGCGCAGCCCATCGACGGTGACGGAGAAGACCCTCCCGGGACGACCATCGTCGTCGCCCTCGTGTGGCGGCAGCGGCTCACGGTGGGCTGGGTCGGCGACAGCCGCGCCTACTGGATCACGGCGGACGGCGCCGAACAGCTCACCCACGACCACTCTTGGGCCGTCGAAGCCGTCACGCGCGGCGAGGTCTCCGAGTCCGAGGCGGCCATGTCGCCGCTTTCGCACGCGCTGACCCGTTGCCTGGGGCCGCTGGAGGCCGACCCCGACGATCCTTCCGCCGACGGCTTCCCGCGTTTCTCCGACGTGCAGCCAGGCCTGCGCGCCCGGGACCTCTCCGGCCCCGGATGGGTGATCCTCTGCTCGGACGGGTTCTGGAATTACTTCTCCAAGCCGGCGGACGTCGCCACGCTGGTCCGCATCGGCGCGCATTCCTCGTCGCCCGCCCGCATCGCTCGCCGTCTCGTCAATCACGCCCTCGCGCGCGGCGGTCAGGACAACGTCACGACGCTCGTGTATCAGCATCGCTGAGGTCGGTCGCTCGTTCCCGGGGGCGAGTGGCATGCGCACACACACGGCCCGGCCCCGCGCGCGCTCCTCGCGACGTTCCCTCCGGAAGCCGGCGCTTGCCACACGGCGCGCATTTCCCTAACGAGGGCGGGCCCGGCGGGGGTGAGAACGGCGTCCCTCCAAAACGCGCAGATCTTTCGCGAAACAACCCGTTGTCTCGTCCGGCCCGATTTCGTATAAGCGCGCCGCGTTGCTAGGTCCTCGAATCGCGCGCGCGCTCGGGCTCGACCCCTCCAGCCAACAATGCAAATTTTCTCACGATCCCTAAACAAGCTGCCGCAGGTCGTGGGTGCGGCCGCCACGCTCGGCCTCGTCGGCGTGACGTTCCTCATCTGGTACTACTTTTCGCCCTGGTTCACCCAGGTCGGGTACTCGCCGAAGCAGCCGGTGGCCTACTCGCACCAGCTCCACGCCGGGCAGCTGGGCCTGGATTGCCGCTACTGCCACGTCAACGTCGAGCGCGCGCCGATGGCGATGGTGCCTCCCACCGAGACGTGCATGAACTGCCACCAGGTCGTGAAGACCGACTCGGCCATGCTGCAGCCCATTCGCGACAGCTGGGCGAGCGGCCAGCCGATGGAATGGGTGCGCATCCACAAGCTGCCCGACTACGTGTACTTCGACCACAGCGTCCACGTCACGGCGGGCGTGGGGTGCATCGAGTGCCACGGCCGCATCGACAAGATGGAGCAGGTGCGCATGGAGAAGCCGCTCAGTATGG
>JBEKGQ010000652.1:0-4453 GCA_050012715.1 Polyangiaceae bacterium | reverse complement strand
CGTGGCGGGCTCGCCCGCCGCGGCACCGCCGGCCGACGCCCCGCCTGCGGAAGCGCCGCCGACGGAGTAGAAAGAAGGTCCGCGTGCATCCGGACCTCTTCAAGCTCTTCGGCATCGCGTTTCCCTCGTACTTCGTCCTGCTGCTGTCGGGGTTCCTGTTCGCGACCGCCGTCGGCGCGCTCTGGGCGCGTCGCATCGGCGAGAGCCCCGACGTCATCGTGGACCTCGGGCTCGCGATGCTTCTCGCGGGGGTCGCCGGCGGGCGCATCCTCCACGTCTTCGTCGACGGCTACTTCTGGGACTACGTCCACCTCTGCACCGATCCGTCTCAGGTGAGCTGGCCGCTCGACCAGAAGGAGTGCCTCTCCAGCGCCTACGACGGCGTGTGGGATGCCGCGAAGAACGCCTGCCACCCGAAGGGCCCCGACTGCTTCGCGTGGGCGAAGTTCTGGGCCGGCGGGCTCACGTACTACGGGGGCTTCCTCGGGGCCGGCGGGGCCGCATGGTTTCTGCTGAAGCGCGATCAGTTCCCGTTCTGGAAGGCGGCGGACATGGCAGGCTTCGCGGTGCCCCTCGGGCTCGCGTTCGGGCGCATGGGGTGCCTCATGGCGGGGTGTTGCTTCGGCGAGACGTGCGATCTGCCCTGGGCGATGTCGTTCCCGTGGCGAAGCGCGGCGAGCGAAGAGCAGTTCAAGGCGCACCTGATTCCGACGGCGAAGATGTGGAGCCTCCCGGTTCACCCGACGCAGGTCTACGAGTCGGCGGCGTCTCTGGCGATCGCGGCGTTCTGTCTGCTCTGGCTCCACCCGCGGAAGCGCTACGACGGCCAGGTCTTCGCGGCGTTCCTCGTTCTCTACGCAGTGGCGAGGTTTCTGCTCGAGTTCCTGCGGAGGGACGACCGCGGCGGGCTGCTCGGTCTCTCGACGTCGCAGCTCATGGGCATCGGCCTCGTCGTGGCCGCGGGGCTGATCCACGCGAAGCTCGGAGCTAGGAGAGCCCCGCCGCCCGCGTTAGTCTCGCCGTCCTCATGACCGCCCGCATTCTCGACGGCAAGGCTCTCGCGGAGACGGTTCGCGCCGAAGTTCGCGCCGGGGTCGACGCGTTCCGCGCCCGTCACGGGCGCGTCCCCGGGCTCGACGTCGTCCTCGTCGGTGACGATCCGGCGAGCGCCGTCTACACCCGCAACAAGGAGAAAGCGTCGAACGAGGTGGGCATGCGCGGCAAGCTCCACGTGCTGCCCGCGTCGACGACCGAGGAGGAGCTCGTGGCGCTCGTCCGCCGCCTGAACGCGGATCCGGAGATCGACGGCATCCTCGTCCAGCTCCCGCTGCCGAAGGCCATCGACGCGCAGCGTGTGCTGGACCTCATCGAGCCCGGCAAGGACGTCGACGGCTTTCACCCGGTGAACGCGGGCCTCTTGCTCCTCGGCCGCCCGGGCGCGCTCGTCGCGTGTACGCCGTCGGGCTGCATGCGGCTCTTGCGCCTCGCGGACGCGAAGTTGGAAGGCGCCCACGCGGTGGTCGTCGGGCGCAGCAACATCGTCGGCAAGCCGATGGCGCAGCTCCTCCTCGCCGCGAACGCGACGGTGACGATGGCCCACTCGAAGACGCGCGATCTCGCCGCCGTATGCCGGCAGGCCGATGTGCTCGTCGCGGCCGTCGGCAAGCGCGAGATGATCCGCGGCGACTGGATCAAGCCGGGCGCCGTGGTCATCGACGTGGGCACGAACCGCGTCCCTCTGCCCGACGGCAAGGCGAAGCTCTACGGCGACGTCGCCTTCGACGAGGCCAAGGAGGTCGCCGGAGCCATCACGCCCGTCCCTGGCGGCGTGGGGCCGATGACCATCGCGATGCTCCTCGCCAACACGCTCGAAGCCGCGAAGCGCCGCGCCGGCGCGTAGGCGGGCTCAGTTGCAGGTGTGCGACTCGCAGGCCTCGTACGGGGCCGCGCAGTTGTCCGCGATGCACGTCGTGCAGCCGCTGCTCGACGTGTCGCTGCACTGGGAGCTGCAGCTCGACTGCATGCAGCTCGTGAACCCGAGCAGCGGCGCCGTCGCCGTCGGGCAGCTCGACACGAAGCACGCCTGCTCGCAGTCGGGCGGCGAGACCTGGAGGCCCATGCCCTGCACGTTCAGGTTGCCGCTGCACATCGACAGGCAGCTCAGCGTGTCGCCGCAGGCGACCGTGCCCGTCCCGAACATGTCCTCGCCCTGGAAGCAGTAATCCGCCGCCTCCCCCATCTCCGGGTAGTAGGTGCCGATGAACATGCACATCTCGTTGGTCTGCGCGCTCTGGCCCGAGAAGTAGGCCTGCGTACCGGCCGAGTTGTCGTAGTCGCACTCGAAGCGGATGCGCGCGCCGCCCGTGATGGGCATGGTGAGCTGCGCGTTGTCGGGGCTCGACCAGCTGTCGGACGTGTAGAACGGCGTCGTGCCGAGCTGGTCGACGGCCGGGTCGATGGTGGCCTGGTAGCCGACCCCGCGCGAGTGGTAGTGCGACGACGCGTAGAGGAGCGTGATGTCGCTCGGGATGAGGCACCGCATCTGCGCCTTCGCGGTCGCGCCGGCCGGGACGTCGATGAACGGATCGTAGAAGAAGATGATCCCCGCCTGCTGCTGGATGTCCGCCGGGTTGGGATCGAGCGTCAGGCTCACGTTCACCTGCGCCTGGAGGTCGCTCGCGCTGGCGTTGAGGTAGTGCACCTGGAAGATGAGCACCTCACCGGCCTTCGTCGGCAGGCCGACGCCGGATGGAAGCGTCTCGCTACCCATCGGGGTCTGGCCGCCGTAGAGCACTCCGTTCGCGTTGCTCATGATGTTGTTGCCCGTGCCCTCGTAGCAGTCGGTGACCTGCGAGCCGCCGGCGGGGATGCTCGTCAGCGCGGTCGTGTAGAGCAGCATGTGATGGCTGCCGGGCGTGTAGTCGTGCTGCGCCGCGATCATGTGCGCTGGCACGTCGGGGAGCTGGACGTACTGGCAGTCGAAGATCTCGCCCCCCGCCGGCACCGTCTCGGCCATCTGGAAGCTCGCGGTCAGAAAGCTGCCCGAGTCAGCAACCGCTCCGGCGTCGTCACCCCCCGAGCTCGACGCGCCCGCCGGGGCCGACTTCGAGGACGAGCAGCCGGTGCTCGAGCCGGCGGCGACGACGGCGAGGGCGCCGAGCGCCACGACGAGGAAGGGGGATCGCATGGCGGTCGAGTCTCCGGGGGAGCGTAAAGGTGCCTCAGCAGTGTTGCAGACCCGTGGAGGTTTCGAAGTCGCAGCGCCGTCTCACCCGGCCGCCGCTAAGCTTGGGAGCGTGGGGCCAGAACCGCCCGTCCGCGTGCTGGTCGTGGAGGATGACGCGTCCACCGCGGCGGGGATCGTCCGCGGCCTGCGGGGCGCCGGTCTCGCCGTCGACCTCTCCACCGACGGCGCCGACGGGGCGCGGCGCATCCTTGCCGACACGTACGACATCGTGGTGCTCGACCTGATGCTGCCCCAGCAGAGCGGGTTCGACGTGCTCGAACGCGTGCGCCATCGGGCCTCGATCCCGGTCATCGTCCTGACGGCCCGGACCGACCTGCCGGACCGCCTGCGCGCCTTCGAGCTCGGCGCCGCCGACTTCATGACCAAGCCGTTCTGGATCGAGGAGCTCGTCGCGCGCATCCGCTCCCGCCTGCGCCTGGCGGACGAGCAACCGAAGCGGGTCGTTCGGTGGCTGGGCGTAGCGCTGGACCTCGACGCGCGCACCGCGGTGGTCGAGGGCAAGCCCGCCCCGCTGACCCCCACGGAGTTCGCGGTCCTCGCGTTCTTGGTCGAGCGGCGGGGGAGGGCCGTGTCCCGCGCGGTGCTGGCCGAACAGGCGCTCGCGTCGCTCGAGGAGCCCGATGCGCGCACCGTGGACTCCCACGTGGCGCGCCTGAGGAGGAAGCTCGGGCCCGGCGCACCCGCCATCGCGACGGTCTGGGGCATCGGCTATCGGTTCGAGATCGAAGGCGCGGGGGGCGAGCAGGGCGAGCGAGAGGGCGGGACGACGTGAGACGTTCCCGTGGCCTGGCGACCCGCATGGTCGTCGCGACGGTCCTGTGCGGGATCATCGGCTTCGCGACGGCGCGGGTCGTCTGGAAGCAGGTCACGTACGCTGCCCTCTTGCGGTTCCACGAGCCGCTCGCCGACTACACCTGGGAGACGCACGAGCGCGCTCGATGCGAGGCGTCGCCCGCGACGTGGTCGATGGCGCTCGAGCGCGGCGCGCACACGTACGCCTACGATCCCGCGACGCTCGCCTCCCGCAACCCGGCCGCGCCTCCGCTCGAGCGCGACGTGTGGGAGCGCCTCTTGCGCAGCGGCGACCGCGTGGCCATCGAGGCGCACGGGCTCAGCCTCGCGTCCGGTGGGGCGCTGGTCCACCGCGCCGGCGAGTCGGGCCCGTGCGCCGTCGTGCAGACGACCTGGCCGGCCCAGCCCGTCCAC
>JBEKGQ010000651.1:0-4459 GCA_050012715.1 Polyangiaceae bacterium | reverse complement strand
GTCGACGCTCTCGGGGTGCACCGCGGCGTTGACCTCGAGGATCCTGACCGCCTCCGGGGCCGCGGCCGCGAGGACGGGCTTCTCGCGCTGGGTTCCGCTCATCGCCCACAGCCCCGCCGCCGCCACCAGAACCGCCACGCCGTATGCCCGAAGCCCCATGTGCCGTCCTCCGATCCAGTCTGACGAGCGGTGACGCGTATTGATCCACGGGATGATGGCACGCGCCTGTCACCCACGCATGTGACGGGGTGATGTAGGCATCGGCTCACATGGACCGGCGATACAGAAGTGCGCGACAAAGTGCGCAGACCGGAACGACAACGGCCGCGCGCAGGAGTTCCCGATGGCTGGCTTGAACTACACCCGAACGCGGATCGGCCTTGGGTCGCTCCGAGGAGCGGGGGTGACGATTCTCTTCGGTGTCGTCGTCGCCTGCTCGCGACCAGCCCCTTCCGCGGAGGAGAGCGCGCCCTCGGCGCGCCCGGCCTCCAGCGTCGAAGCGGCGCCCCCCGCGCCGGCGAAGGCCGAGGCCACCGTCCGCAAGATCGAGTCGCGGCGCGACGTTCCGCTGCGCGGCCCCCGGGTCGATGCCCGGAAGGGCGACTGGTTGCTCGAGGGACCGGGAGGCGTGGCGGTCGTCTCCACGGCGCGGGGAGCGGTCGTCGACTTCGGCGCCGACGGCGGGGACGACGCGCTCGTGGGGGTCGATCCGGCGGTCTTCCTGGGCCTCGACGAGATGACCTCCATCATCGAGTCGGTCGGACCGGCGGGCCCCGGCGGGCACGCCGTGCTGGTGAAGCGGCGTGTGCTCAGCGACCCGCCGCTGCGCCTCTGGACGTACGTGACGTTCGCGGACGGGGCGTTGCGGATCGAGTCGGTGGCGACCGCCGAGGAGCAGCCCGCCCTCGCGGTGACGGTGGGCGAAGTGGTGGCGTGGGGCAACGTGCCGACGTGGGTGGAGGGGCACGGGTTCGCGAAGGAGAAGGGATCGCTGCCGGCGGAGTTCATCGCGCGCGAAGGGATGGGCGTGGCCTACGCGTTCGCGCCGGAGGGCGGGCACCTCGTGGCGCGCTCCGCCCGGGCCGAGCCGGGGTTTCACGAGTGGGCGAGGACGGGCGAGCTCGTGGAGAGCATCCCGGCGTGGGGGGCGTCGCAGCGGCGCGTAGTCACGATGGCGCAGGCACACGGCGCCCTCGGCCAGGCCGTCGTCGCCCTTCCGAGATACAAGCACGCGCCGCTCGACGCGTGGCCCATGCCGCACGACACCCCGGAGCGAACCTTCGTCGAAGCGAAGAGCTGCGCGGGCTCGCCGTTCGCGCGCTTCGACGTGCCCGCCGCCGGCGACCTGCGCGTGCCCGAGGGCAACTGCGCCGTGCGCCTCGGGGCGCCCGGATACGGGCTCGGGGCCTGGGTCGCGCACGACGGCGCGCCACCCGCGATGCCGCGCGTCGGCATGCTGCACTGGGCGGTGCGGGAGCTCGGCGCGGGCGTCGTGCCGGCGCGCCTCGTGGTGCGCGGGATCGGCGGAACGCCCGATCCGGACTGGGGCGAAGAGCCCGCCGACGGGGCCTCCCTCGACGTGATCCACGCGGATCGCGACGGCCAGCTGCCCATTCCACCGGGCCTCTACCACGCGATGGTGACGAGGGGCTTCGAGTACTCGATGCATGAACAGGACTTCACGGTCGGGGCGGGTCAGACCGCGAGCGTCAGCGCGACGCTCGCGCGCGTGGTCGACACGACGGGGTGGATCGCCGCCGATCTCCACGTGCACGCGGCGCCCTCGCCGGACGCGCCCTCGCCGCTGCCCGATCGCGTGCGCACGCTGGCCGCGTCCGGCGTGGAGCTGGCCGTCGCGACCGATCACAACGCGGTGACCGACTACTCGGCGGCGATCGTCGAGCGCGGCCTCGAGCCGTGGCTGACGTCGATCCCGGGCGACGAGGTCACGACGCGCGGCGTGCCGCTCGGGCACTACAACACGTTCCCGCTCGCCTCCGGCGCCGAGCCCATCGCCTTCGACCACGCGACCCCGGCCGCGGTGCTCTCGGCGTCGCGCGCCGCCGTGCCCGGGGGCCTGCCCGGCATCGTGCAGCTCAACCACCCGCGCATCGGGAGCATCGGCTACTTCGAGCTCCTGCGGTTCGACGCCCGCGACGTGGCGGGCTGGAAGTCCCGCTCCGCGCTCGCCGAGACGGGCTTCGACGCGATGGAGGTCTTCAACGGCGACCACTACGCCGACATCGACGCGGTGGAGGCCGTCATGCGCGACTGGTACGCGCTCCTCGACGCCGGCATACGGATCACCGCGACCGGCAACTCCGACTCGCACAAGGTGACGTACCACGAGTGCGGAGTCCCCCGGAACCTCGTGCTCGTGGGCGACGACGACCCGCGGCACTTCAACGACGCGCACGCGCCACACGAGGCGAGCTTCATCGACGCCATCCGCCGCGGGCACGTCGTCGTCTCCAGCGGGCCCTTCGTCCGCCTCGACGTCGCGGGCCACGGCGTGGGCGAGACGGCCCCCGCCGGCGAGGAAGAGGTGCACGTGACGGTGGACGCGCCGCCGTGGGTGGACGTCTCGCGCGTCGAGCTCGTGAAGCGCGGCGAGACGCTGAAGGCCTGGACCAGCCCTTTCCCCCTCGGAACGCGCCGGCTCGACGCGCGCTTCACGACGACGCTGGCCAAGGGCGACTGGGTCGTCGCGATCGCGCGCGGCGACCGCGAGATGAAGTTCCTCGCGCGCCCGGGCGCGAAACCCTTCGGGTTCACCAACCCCGTTTGGATCGAGTAGGCCGATCAGTTCCCTCGCTTCAGCCCGGCGCGGAACTGCTCGAGCTGCTTAAGCGCGTCGTTCTTCAGCGGCCCCGTGGACGCCTTCGCGCGCGCGTCGTTCCCCGGAGCGCGCGGGGCGGGGCGCGCCTCCGGCCGCGCTGGCGGGCGCGCGTCGGCGCCGCTCTTCATCGTGAGGGCGATCTGCTTCTTGGCGAGGTTCACTTCGAGGACGCGGACGGTGACGTGATCCCCGGGGCTCACGACGTCGCGGGGATCCTTCACGAAGCGGTCCGCGAGCTGGGACACGTGCACGAGCCCGTCCTGATGGACGCCGATGTCGACGAACGCCCCGAAGTTCGTCACGTTCGTCACGATGCCGGGGCAGACCATGCCCGGGGTGAGGTCCCCCAGCTCGTGGATGTCGGCACGGAAGCTCCACGCGACGAACGACTCCCGCGGATCACGGCCCGGCCGCTCGAGCTCCTTGACGATGTCGTCGAACGTGAACTCTCCCACCTCGGCGCGAAACTGCGCGTCCTTCTTCACGAGGGCCGCTCCCGCGCCGACGAGATCCCCCACCCGCTTGCCGAGGCGCGCCGCGAGCTTCTCGAGGAGCGGGTAGCGCTCGGGGTGAATCCCGGTGTCGTCGAGCGGGTGCGCCGCGCCCGGGATGCGCAGGAAGCCGGCCGCCTGCTCGAACACCTTCTCGGAGAACCGCGTGACGTTCAGCAGATCACGCTTCTCCGTGAAGACGCCCTTCTGGCGGCGGTGCTCGGCGATGCCGCGCCCGAGCGACGCGCCGATCCCGGCGACCTCCGCCAGCAGGTACGGCGACGCCGTGTTGACGTTGACGCCGACCGAGCTGACGCAGCTCTTCACGACCGTCTCGAGGCTCTTCTTGAGCCGGCCCGGCGGCACGTCGTGCTGGTACTGCCCCACCCCGATGCTCTTCGGATTGACCTTCACGAGCTCGGCGAGCGGGTCCTGCAGGCGCCGCGCGATCGAGATCGCGCCGCGGATCGTCAGATCGAGCTCCGGGAACTCCTCGCGCGCGACCTCGCTCGCGCTGTACACGCTCGCCCCGGCCTCGCTCACCATGACGACCGGGATCGTCCCGAGCCCGAGCTCCCCCAGCGCGCCGCGGATGAACGCCTCCGTCTCGCGCCCCGCGGTGCCGTTGCCCACTGCCACCGCCGACACATGGGCGTTCACGATGGCCGCGCGCAGCACCTCCTTGGCGGCCGAGCGCTCGCGATCCGACCCGAGGTGGATGACGTGGCTCCCCAGGTATGCGCCCGCGTCGCTCACGACCGCGAGCTTGCATCCCGTCCGGATGCCCGGGTCGACGCCGAGCACCGAGCGCGCCCCGTACGGGGCGGCGAGCAGCAGCTTTCGCAGGTTCTCCGCGAACACGTGGATCGCCGCCGCGTCGGCCACGTCGCGAAGCGCCTGCTTCACCTCGTTGTCGAGGCTCGGCTGGACGTGACCGCGCAGCGCCAGGCGCGCGGCCCGCTTCATCACCTCGGCCGCCGGCGACGACGGGCGCGAGCAGGCGGCGCGCTCGAAGGCCGCGAGGAGCTCCGCGTCGAACGACTCGTCGTCGGGCGCGCCCCCGATCGTCAGGGACAGCTCCTCCTCCATGAAGCCCCGCCGCATCGCCAGGTAGCGGTGCGACGCCTCC
>JBEKGQ010000650.1:0-4465 GCA_050012715.1 Polyangiaceae bacterium | reverse complement strand
TCCGGCACGATGTCGGGGCCCCAGTAGGCGTGATCGGGGAGCTCGCGATCCGGCTGCCCGAAGTGCACCCGATCCGCGAGCAGCGCGGCGCCGAGCGCGCACCCCGCGTCGCCCGGCGACGGCGGCACGAAGACCCGCTCGAAGCCGCACTCGCGCAGGATGCGCCCGTTGCACACGCCGTTGAGCGCCACGCCCCCGCCGAGGCAGAGGTCCGGCAGCTTCGTCTCGTCGTGCAGGCGCGTGCACATGTCGACGAGGATCTCCTCGAGGACGTGCTGCACGCTCGACGCGATGTCGGCGAAGCGCCGCCCGTCGTCGCTCGTCGGATCGAGCGGCTCCCAGGGCGCCCGCGGCTCGCCGAAGAGCGCGATGAAGTCCTTGCTGTACGAGCGCTTCGACGTCGTGTGGTACTCGAAGAAGCGCATCACGAGCTGGAACGCCCCGTCGTCGGTCCGCTGGATGACCTTGCGCACCTCGTCGGCGAAGCGGGGTTTGCCGAACGAGGCGAGGCCCATCACCTTGTACTCGCCCTCGTTCACCTGGAAGCCCAGGAAGGCGGTGAACGTCGAGTAGAGCATCCCGAGCGAGTGCGGAAAGCGGATCTCGCGGAGCAGATCGACCGTCGTCTTCTCGGGCGTGCGCTTGCCGCGGCCGATCGAGAGCGTGGCCCACTCGCCGACGCCGTCGGCGGTGAGGATGGCCGCCTCCTTCGTGGGCGCGGTGAGGAAGGCCGCCGCGGCGTGCGAGCGGTGGTGCTCCGCGAACAGGATCTTGCTCGAGGGCACGCCGAGCCAGCTCTTGATGAGCCCCTTGACCCACAGCTTCTCGCCGAGGGTGTTCTTCATCGCCTGGGGAAAGCTCGACAGGGTGCGCGGCCACTCGCGGAGCGCCATCGTGAGGATGCGCTCGAACTTGAGCATCGGCTTCTCGTAGAAGACGACCGCGTCGAGCTGCTCGGCCTCGATGCCGGCCCGCTCGAGGCAATATTCGATCGCCGCCACGGGGAACGCCGCGTCGTTCTTGTGCCTCGAGAGCCGCTCCTCCTGCACCGCCGCGACGGGCATCCCGTCGACGAGGAGCGCGGCCGCCGAGTCGTGGTAGTGCGCGGAGATACCCAGGATGCGCATCAGTACTGCGTCCCCAGCGAGTGCGTCCTGCCCGCCGCGTTCGTCCAGCCGTGGGCCTCGCGCCGCCCGGCGCGCTTCGCCGCCCAGGCGAACACCGGCAGCACGAGGAAGTACTGCACGGTCAGGATGACCGCCCCCATGACGCTCGCGAACGCCGCCGCGAAGCGCAGGTACACCTTCCACAACCGGTGCAGCCGCGCGGTCCACAGGCGCAGGCCGTGACGTCGCGGCGACACGCGCTCGAGCTGCTTTCGCGTGTAGTTCATGTGAAACGCCTCGTCGCGCAGGATGCTCTCGAATACCTCGCGCGTTTCCCGATCCTTCGTGAGCACCTCGCGATAGACGGCGAATCGCATCGCCGCGGCCCGCTCGCTGAGGTGCAGGAACGCGAGCAGCGTGTCGTCCTTCTCGGCATTGACGTTGAGGTCGTCGAGCCCGCGCTCGCCGGGGGCGAACCAGTTGCCCTCCGCCCCCGCGGCCTGGCGGGGCAGGACGGCGAGCATCGTGCGCCCGCGCGTGCGGAACATCTCGGCGTGGCGCAGCTCGTCCATCGCGTGACGCAGGTAGAGGCGACGCAGCAAGGCGTCCCCCGTGAGCTCCGCGGCGCGGGCGATGTCACGCCCGCCGTCCGCCTCGGTCTCGGCGAAGCGGAGCAGCTTGTGCGCGCACCGATGCGCGTCCGACCAGACCCACCGGTGGAGCGGCTTGAGGACCGTGTCGACGCCCGTGGCGCGGATGTGAATCGGCTTCAAAGAGCCGGGCTGGGCTTCGACGTCCCCCATGGCGCGCTGGACCTTACGATAAAATCGGGTGGGTCACCACCCCACCCGAGGGTCGTCGGGGGAGGGGCACGGTCGCGGTGGCCGCCCGGGCGGCTGAGCCGTTTCGCCGCAAGCCCAGCGCGCCGCGAGGAGCTCCTTGATCTCCTTTTCGACCTCGACCTCTTCGCCGTCGTGGAAGCCGACGTGCGCGTACCGGACGACGCCGTTCTTGTCGATGAGGTACGAGGACGGCATCGTCTGCGGCTTGTACGACTTGGCGATCGACTTGTCCTCGTCCCACCCGACCAGGAACTTCGCCCCGTATGTGCTCGCGAAGCCGGGGATGGCCTCCTTCTCGTCGGCCTCGTCCTCGCTGATGCCGACGATCTTGAGGCCGCTCGACGCGTACTTCGTATAGAGGTCCTGCAGCTTCGGGAACGACTTCTTGCAGGGCTCGCAGAACGTGCCCCAGAAGTCGACGAGGACGACCTTTCCGCGCAGGCGGTTGAGCGCGATCTTGCCCTTGCCGTTCGCTGCCGCGGCCACCGCGAAGTCCGGCGCCTGCTTGCCCACGAGGCCTCCCTTCGCGGGGGTCGTATCGCCGCCCCCGGACTCGGCGTCGCTGCCGCCGCACGCCGTTGCCGATGCTGCGAGGAGAAAGCAGAGGACCAGGGAGCCGTGGATTCGCATGGCCGGTCGACTCGCAAGCGTCGTGCCTCTCGTCCACTCCCGTCGAAACTGCCCGCTTTTCCAGGTTCGATGGAGCTTTTGCAGTCCTCGCGCACGCCGGAGGCGCAGCGCGGCATGGCGGGGATCCCGGGATGGCGGTCCTTCGATCCGCCTCAGCGCGGGACGCACATGTAGCCGTCCCCTGCTGGCGCCGCTCAGCGCGCCTTGCCCAGCATTGCCACCGCGGTCCGGAGCTGCACGTCCTCGGCCACGCGCTTGACCGGGTCGGCCTCCCCCTGGGCCCTCGTCGTCGCGTCGTCGGCCTGGTCCACCTCGACGTCCGGCGCCATGCCGGTTCCCTCGAAGCTCCGGCCGCCCGGGGTCGCGAAGAGGGCCATCGTGTACTTGATGGCGTAGCCGTTCGGCAGATCGTCCACCCTCTGGACGGTCCACTTGCCCTTCGTCTTGCTGCCGACGACGGTCGCGTGCCGGAGCTCCTGCAGGGCTCCCGCGACGAGCTCCGAGCTCGACGCCGTCTCGTGGTCCACGAGCACCGCCACCGGCTCGCTCGTCTCCACCGGCGTCGTCTTCGGCACGATGGTCTCCACCTTGCCGCGTTTGGTCAGCGACACGACCGTCGAGCCCGCGGGCACGATCTCGCCGACCGTGGCAACCGCGTCGTCGAACGAGCCCCCGGGGCTGTGGCGCATGTCGAACACCAGCGAGCGCGCGCCCTTCGATGCCAGGTCCGCCAGCGCGTCCTTCAGCTCCTGCGGCGTCTTCGAGTTGAAGCCGGGGATGGCCACGTAGCCCACGTTGCCGCCCAGGAGCATGTGGCTCACCTGATCGAAGACGACCCGCTGGCGCACTAGCGGGACGCTCACCAGCTTGTCGCCGCGCAGGATGCTCAGCGTCACCGTCTCGCCGGCCTTGCCGCGGATGTCCGCCACCGCGTCGTGCAGCGTCAGGCCCCGGTAGAGCCGCCCGTTGACGGTGACGATCTTGTCGGGGGGCGCCACGCCGGCGCGCTCCGCCGGCGACCCCGGGTAGACCCGCTGCACGTCGATGTAGCCGGTCGCCGGATCCATCTCGACGCCGATGCCGACGCCGACGACCTCGCCCATGAGATCACTTCGCAGCTCGGCGAGCTCGGACGGCGCGAGGAGGCGGTTCCACTTCTGCATCTTCGGGTCGACGCGCTGGAGCATCCCGGCGACGGCGGCGCGATAGAGGTCGTCCTCCGTGATGCCGGTGTCGTAATAACCGTCGAGGAGCGCCTTCTTGGCCTCCTCGAAGTTGCGGGCCGACTCGGTGAACTTCTCCGCCGGCACCGTGATCGGCTCGTCCTCGCACGCGGGCCGCGCCGCGGTCGTCGGCGTCGCGACGGCGGGCGTGGCGGCGGCCATGGCGATCGGCGCGGTCGTGGCGGCGGCGGCGGGGCTCGGCCCCTCGGAGGAGGGCGGCTGCGAGCACGCGAGGAGGACGGCGGGGGCGAGCAGGAGCGAGCGGCGATTCATGGTGGGGGGTCCTCTCGAATCAATAGATGGTGAGGCTCTCGGCCGAGGCACGGGAGCTGTCGACGCGTTCTGCGGCGTGCGCGGTGGGCTCGGGGTGAAGGGCGCGCGCGAGCGAGGGCGCCACCGCCGCCGCGAGGAGGACCGCCGCCGCGACGGCGAGGCTCTGGTAGAGCGGGACGGGCCTCGTGAACCACCGGCCGACGCGGCGGGCGGGCGTGGGACGGAACCGGGCCTGCACGGCCGCGCGCAGACGCAGGCGCGCCGCCTCGCTCGGGGCCTCGTCGTCGATCGAGCCGCGGTCGACGTGCGCCTTGAGCGCGAGGTACGTCCGCAGGCAAGCGGTGCAGGTGACGAGGTGGCGCTCCACCTCGGCCCGCTCGTCGTCCGAGAC
>JBEKGQ010000649.1:0-4473 GCA_050012715.1 Polyangiaceae bacterium | reverse complement strand
CCTCCTCTACGACCAGGGCATCCCGGCCTCCAGCTCGCAGATCCTCCAGCAGGACCTCGCGAAGATAGGTCTTCGCCTGCGCCTCAAGATGGTCAGCTGGGGCGCCTTCCTCGCGCTGCAGGAGCGGCCGGACGGCGCCGCGATGTCGCAGGGCAACTGGCAGATGGATTACCCGGACCCGAGCACCATCTTCGACAAGCTCTTCACGACCGAGGCCATCGCGCCGGACGGCTCGATGAACACCGCGTTCTACTCGAACCCGCGCTTCGACGACCTCGTCGCGCGCGCCCACCTCGAGGCGGATCCGGCCGGCCGCAAGGCCCTCTACCGCGAGGCGAACGCCATCCTCTGCGACGACGCGCCGTGGGCCTTCACCTTCGGCTACCACCTCTACGACGTGCGCCAGCCCTACGTGCATGGCTTCGTGCCCCACCCCGTGTGGCCGCTCGACGTGAGCGGCGTCTGGCTCGACCGATGATCGTGCGCGTGCTTCGTCGGCTCGGGTGGAGCGTCTTCGTCGTGTGGGCGGTCGTGTCGATCGCGTTCGCGATCAACAACTTCGTCCCCGGCGATCCGGCGCGCCTGGTCGCCGGCGTGCAGGCCCGACCCCCCCACGGGGCGCGCCTGCGGACGCAGCTCGGCCTCGACGCGCCCGCGCTCGTCCAGTACGCGCGGTTCTGGCGGAGGCTCGTGCACTTCGGTCCGCCCGTCGTCGACCCCAAGGGGGACCCGGCGCACGCGACCTGCGCGGTCGTCCTGCCGCTCGGTCCCGTCGCGGTGCACGTCGACTTCGGGAAGAGCTTCCAGAAGCGCCAGCCCGTGGTCGACCTCGTCGCGACGCGCCTTCCGCGCACCTTCGCCCTCGCGCTGGCCGGCATGCTCATACAGCTCCTCCTCGGCCTCGGGACCGGCGTCCTCGCCGCCACGCGCCGCGGCTCGTGGCTCGACCGGCTCCTCGTCGGGACGAGCCTCCTCGGCATCAGCGCGCCCACGTTCCTCATCGCGCTCGTCCTGCAGTACGTCTTCGCGCGCGGCCTCGGGTGGCTCCCGCTCGACGGCTTCGGCACGACCCTCGGCGAGCACGCGCGCTGTCTCGTGCTCCCGGCGCTCACTCTCGGCGTCTACGGGGCCGCGTACTACACGCGCCTCGTGCGCGACGAGATGGTGGGGCTCCTCCAGCAGGACTGGGTGCGCACGGCGCGCGCGAAGGGGGTGTCCATGGCGCGGGTCGTCCTCGCGCACGCGTTGCGGAACGCGCTGCTGCCCATCGTCACGGCGGTGGGGTTGGACTTCGGGGTGCTCATGGGGGGCGCCGTGGTCACCGAGTCGGTGTTCCGGTGGCCGGGCCTCGGGGAGCTCAGCGTGCGGGCGCTGCTCGACCGCGACGGGCCGGTGATTCTCGCGTGCGTCATCGTGTCGTCGGTGGCCATCGTCGGGGCGAACGTGGTCGTCGATTCGCTGTACGCGCGACTGGACCCGAGGGTGAGGGGGGCGACGGCTCTCTGAGGAAGCGCGGGCGCGCGTCGGATGCGCTACTGCCCCGCCAGCATGCGGCACTCGTTCACGTTCGCGCTGTGCGCCTGGGCCGCGCAGTTTCGGTAGGCTTCGCGCGCGGCTCCACCGTTGCCCGACGCCTGCAGCGCCGCGCCGAGCGTGAGCCACGCGTCGGCGTTGCCCGGGTTGCCGGCCACCGCCTGCCGCGCCAGGGTGACCGCCTTCGCCGTGTCGCCCTTCGCGAGCGCCTTGCTCGCCTGCGAGAGCGGCGAGCCGCCCGTCGCGGGACCGGTGTCGACCGGCATCTCGTGCCCACCGGCCGCGGGGGCGGCCGCGGTCGGGACCACGACGGGGGCCGTCTGCGCCACCGCGACGTGGGTGGCCGCCGGCGGCGGAGCGGCGGTCGCGGCCGGCGCGACGGTCGCCACCGGAGCGGCGGTCGCCGTGGGCGGCGGGGGGGCCGCCGCGGTCACCGTCTCCGTCGGCGCCGGAGGCGCGATCGCGACGGGCGCGGCCGCCGCGCTCTCCACCGGCGCCGCCGATGCGCTGGCCGCCGGCTCGCTCGACGCGCTCGCCACCGGCGGCGCGGCCGCGGCCGAGGCGGTCTCCGTCGCGGGCGGTGGCGCAGCGGAGGGGGCGGCGGTGTCCGCCGTCTTCGCCGTTCGCGCCAGGTCGCGCGCGTTCATCGCCTCGATCTGCCGATCCTGCTTCGCCCGCAGCGCCTGCAGCGCGCCGACGACGGACAGGACCACCGCCAGCGCGACGACGATCACCACGATGCGCTTCGCCTGCGGGCTCACCTTGCGTGGCAGGCCTGCGATGCGCTCGTCGTCGAGCTCGTCGCGAGCCGCCGCGGTGACGCGCTTCGGATCCGTGGGGGGTGGCGCGTGGAGCGGAGCCAGCGGGGGCACCGGCGGCGCCGGGAGCGGCTCGGGCGCGCGCGACGCAGCGGGCGGCACCTTGAGCGGCTCGGTCTTCGCCGGCTGCCGCTTCGAGTGCGGCGTCTTCACCTCGAGCTTCCGGTCCGCCTCGGTCAGGATGTCGTCGACGTCGATCTCGCCCGTCGTCGGCTCGCGCACCGGGACCGGCTCTGTCTTCGCCGTCGGCGACACCGCCGGCGCGGGCGTCGGGGCGGGAACCGCGACCAGCGCGACCTTCGCCACCGGGACCGGCACCGGCTTGAGCTCGGCGACCGGGCGCGGCTCGGGCTTCGGCTCCGGCTTGGCGGCCACCGGGACGGGCTTCGGCGCGGGCTTGGGCTGCGGGATCTCGCGCACCACCGTCGGCGCCTCGTGCCCCGACAGGTCGCGGACGAGCGTCGGCGGCTCCTCGCCGAGGCCGGTCACCGTGCTGGTGATCCCGCTCTTGGCCGCCACCTTCTCGTGCACGCCGTTGGTCGGGGGTGGGGCGGGCGCCGCGGTCCACGTCTGCGCCAGCGGCTTCATCGCCGGAGCCTCGCGCGCGGGCGGAGGGATGGGCGGGGGCGCGGGCTTGGGCGTCTCCGGCGGCAGGGGGATCGGCGCCACCGCGGGGAACTGCGAGAGCGTGCTCGTGAGCGACTTGGGCTGCTCGGCGGGCGCCGCCGCCGCCGCGGCGGGGGGAGGCGGACGCACCGTCTCCACCGCCGGCACGACCGCCATCTCGCCGCTCGACGGCACCACGGGCTGCCGTCCGCTGTCGCGCTCCCCGAGCATCGCGTCGTCGTCGTTCACGCGCACGACGAGCTGCCCGGGCTTGGCCACGAGGAGCCCTTCGAAATAGAGCTTCGTGATCGTCGACAGCGTCGACAGGTCCTCGAACGGCGAGTCGTCCACCACGTCGGACAGGGTCCGCTTGCCGTCGAAGAGCCGGAGGATCCCGTTCAGCTCGTCGGGGATCTCGTTGAGGCGCTCGAGGAGCTGCCCGTGATCGATCTCGAAGATCGTCGTCAGCGGAGGGAGCTGCTCGCAGAGGCGCCCCCACTCGTCGACCCGCCGCATCCCCTCCATGAGGATGGCCTGCGTCGAGCCCCCGATGACGTCCTCGTTCGCGACGGCGCGGAACTCGACCTCGAAGTTCGCCTCGTTCCAGATGAGCGCGCGGTAGATGGCCTCCTCGCCGCGCAGCCGTCCGAGCTCCGCGTCGACCACCTTGCCGTCGCGGAAGTAGACGTGCCCCTCCTGGCCGCTGCTCCGGAGGTGCACGACGCCACTCTTGCGGGAGACCTCGAACGTCTGGAGGAGGTCGACCACCGCCATGTCCGACGTCGACCCCGCGAAGCGCGTCCGCCCCGACGTCGGCCCCCGCGTCGTCGCGATGTTCTCCTGCGTCCGCCGCGCCAGGAGCAGGTTGACCCGCGCGATGAGCTCGCGGACGAAGATGGGCTTCGTCAGGTAGTCCTCGACGCCGAGCTCGAGCCCACGGATCTTGTCCTCGATCGACTTCTGGCTCGTCAGGAAGACGATGGGGATCGCGGCCCACTCCGGTCGCTCCTTCAGCTTGCGCACCAGGGTGTACCCGTCGAGCTTGGGTAGGCGCGTGTCGCTGAGCACCAGATCGGGCGTCAGCGACTCGATCTTGGCGAGGGCGTCGAGGCCGTCGGTGGCGGTGGTGACGCTGTAGCCGGCCTTCTTGAGGCTGACTTCGAGCACACGGACGCTCCGCGGGTCAGCGTCGACGAGCAGCAGTTTCTGTTTGGCCACGGGCGCAGCGTCAGCATGGAAGGGGGCTACCCGAGGTGTCAAGCCAGGCGATCCTTCCAGTACCGCCAAACCTCAAAGAAGACGCGGCCGTCAGTGCTTGGCGAAGGGGTCGCCGATGTCGTCCGAAGGGAGGACTTTCCTCGGTCCACGTTTGAGGGTCGGCGGCGGAGCGCCGGCGCCCGACGCGGCAGGAACGTCGGTCGAGGTCGCGGTCGCGGTCGCGGACCCGGTCGGGGTCGGGGTCGGGGTCGGGGTCGGGGTCGGGGTCGGGGTCGGGGTCGGGGTCGGGGTCGGGGTC
>JBEKGQ010000648.1:0-4476 GCA_050012715.1 Polyangiaceae bacterium | reverse complement strand
GCATCCATGGGCAGCCCGAACGCGCGCGACACGAGCGCGCGCACGCCGTCGCCGACGTACGTCGCGATGACCGCGACGTCGAGCGGGGCGCGCCCCTCGGCGACGAGGACATGGTTGCACGCCGCCGCGATGTCGAGGCGCGAGTCGATGAGGGTCCCGTCCAGGTCGAACGCGACGGCTCGGGGGGCTCTCACGGGGGGCCATGCGTAGCACGCCCTCGCGCGCCCGCGCGGGTCGGCTACGCTGTCCTCGCGATGAGCGACGACACCGTACGACGCGAGCCAGGTCTCCCCACCATCGACGTCGTCGAGTACGGCGGCAAGCGCGACGGCGAGCGGCAGGCCATGAACCGCCGCCTCTTCATGCAGCTCCTCGTCTTCGAGGTCGACGGCAAGCCCGACGACGCGGCGAAGGACCTCGCCGGCCGCCTCGCCGCCGATCGCGTCGCGTCCGTCGTCTACGCCGACACGAACGACCCGCGAAGCATCGGGCTTCTCACGTGGAGCGAGGACCCGGCCCACTTCGTCCTCCACGTCCGGCCGCACCTGCAGAGCCCCGCCCTCCGGCCCCGCAACGACTTCGCGATGCTCGGCCGCACCTACGCCACCGGGCACGAGCCCGATCTCGAGCACGCCCTCCTCCGTCGCTCGATCGCCAACGTCTCGAACGACGCGTACCCCTGGCACGTGTGGTACCCGCTGCGGCGCAGCGGCGCGTTCGCCAAGCTCGAGCCGCACGACCAGGCGCAGATCCTCCGCGAGCACGCCACCATCGGCATGGCCTACGGCGCGCAGGAGCTGGCGCACGACATCCGCCTGGCGTGCCACGGCATCGACGCCGGCGACAACGAGTTCGTCATCGGCCTCGTCGGCCCCACGCTGCACCCGCTGTCGCACCTCGTCCAGGCGATGCGCAAGACCCGCCAGACCAGCGAGTTCATCGCCAAGATGGGCCCGTTCTTCGTCGGCTACGCCCTCCACCGCACCTGAGACTCCGCAACCGAGAAGGGAAACAGGGAGGGGAGGAGAGAAGGAGGGATCCGGCGATGGGTCACCCCACCCGACCATCTCCTTCTCTCCTTCTCTCCCTGTTTCCCCTTCTCTGCTCGTGACCGGCACGTGCCTTCGCTTCTCTCACGCGGCCCCGCGCGCGCGCATCGTGACGCTGGCGCGCGCGCCGGTCCACCAGGTGCGGGCGTCCTCCTTCGTCCACGCGCCGAGGTCGTCGATGGCGGAGAGCATCTCGTCGAGCTCCTTCACGCTGCGGAAGCGGTCCTCGCGCTTCTTCTGGAGGCACCGCATGACGACCATCTCGAGCTTCTCGGGGAGCGGCCGGCCGAGGCGGTGGCTCGGCGGCTCCGGCGTCTTGCTGATGTGGCTCATCACCGTCTCGGCGAAGTTCCGGTCCGGGAAGAGCGGGGTCCCGGTGAGCATGTAGTAGAGCACCGCGCCGAGCGAATAGATGTCGCTCCGCGTCGTGGCGCGCTCGCCCGCGCAGACCTCGGGCGACATGTACGCGGGGGTTCCGAAGAGGATCCCGGTCTCGGTGAGCGACGGGCGATCGCCCTCGACGACGCGCGCCACGCCGAAGTCGAGCAGCTTGATGAAGTCGTACTCCTCGCCGGTGTGCGACACGAAGAAGTTCGCCGGCTTGATGTCGCGGTGCACGATGCCCTTGACGTGGGCCTCGGCGAGCGACGCGCACGCCTGGCGCACGAGCTTCACCGCGCGCGCCGGCGGCAGCGGCCCGGCGACCTCGACCAGCGCGTCGACGTCGAGCCCCTCGAGGAGCTCCATGGCGATGAAGAGGACGCCGTCGTCGCTCGCGCCGAACTCGAAGATGCGGATCGTGTTCGGGTGGGTCAGCGACGCCGCGGACCGCGCCTCGCGCTCGAAGCGGCGGATCTTCTCCTCGTCGAGCTCGCCCTTCTCCTTGAGCACCTTGAGCGCCACGTCGCGGTTCAGCGCGTCCTGCCGCGCGATCCACACGTCGCCGTTGCCGCCCGAGCCGATGCGCACCTTCAGCCGGTAGTTGCCGAGGCGCCGCGCCTGGTGGACCTGCTGTCGCGCGCGCCACTGCGCGTGGCCGCCCGCCGTGCAGAGCCCGACCGCGCCCGCGATGAAGAGGGTGCCGTAGAGGAACCCGCCCGCGGCGTGCCCGGCCCATTGCGCCCGCACGTCGGGGACGAAGAGCGCCTCCACCGCCATGACGACCGGCCACGTGAGCGCGATCGCGGTCGCCGTGAGGAGCGTGCGCACCCAGTACGACGGGACCAGGGTCGAGCGCGCGACGACGACGAGGATGATCCCGGCGAAGTCGCTGCTCCCGATGCCCCCGTGCTCGACGCCGATGATGCTGATGAAGGTCCCGAGCAGGACGCAGATGGAGACGTCGAGGATCGTGAGCGCCTTCGAGCTGAGGCCCCCCCAGCGGACCGCGCCGTAGGCCACCGCGAGGAGCACCTCGCCGATGAGGCGCAGCGTCAGCAGGCCCGGGACGGACGCCTCGTGGTGCCACAGCTCGACGCCGAGGACGTCGAGCGCCGCGAACGGGGGCCACACGAAGAGCGACACGAAGAGCAGCCGCTCGTAGCCGGCCCGGCGCTCCTCGGTGAGCGCCGTGCGCTTGCCGGAGACGAGCGTCGGCTGCGAGGGCGCCCCCACGATCCCATGGTAGCCGACCGCGAGGCGGACGGGGCAGGGGAACGCCCGCCCCCCGGCGGGGGAGCCCGCTCAGGCCGCGGCGATCTCGCCGACGTGCTTGCCCAGGATCGAGCGGAGGCGGGAGCGCGCGCGGTGGAGGCGCGAGCGCACCGCGCTCTCGGTCGTCGACAGGCGGACGGCGATCTCCTCGAGCCCGAGGTCCTGGTGGTAGTGCAGGGCCACGACGTCGCGGTACTCCGCCGGAAGCTCCTCGAGCGCGGCGCGCACGATGGCGTCCCGCTCGCTCTGGGCCGCGTTCGCGTCGGCGCGGTCGCCCCGGCCGTAGGCGCTGGCGTCGTTCGCGGCGGGGAGGCTCCCGAGGTCCTCGAGGTCGAGCCCCTCGACGAGGCGGGCGCGGTGGCGGCGCTGCGAGCGCATCATCATGAGCGCCTCGTTGGCCGTGACGCGGAAGAGCCACGTCGAGAAGCTCGAGTCGCCGCGGAAGGAGCCGACGCGCCGGATGATCTGCATCAGCGTCGACTGCACGAGATCCTGCCGGTCGTCGTCCGACAGCGGGTACCGGAGCAGCTGCTTCTCGATGTGCGGCCGGAGCGCGACGACCAGGACGTCGAGCGAAGCGGGGTCGCCGAGGGAGGCTTTTTCGAGGGTCGACTTGTCGATGGAGAAGGCCATGGGGAGCTCGGGGGGTTCTGCCTGCGGTCGGACGGCGGTTCGTACCGGGCAGGTGGCCACTTTGCGACCCTCGTGCCGTCCCTTTTCTTGGCGGAATGATTCGACTTTCACTCCGGCTCGGCTGTTGGCTTGCCGACAGGTGGCGCCGGGGAGGCAGACAGCGTGGTAGTCGAAGCATCCATGGCCCTCGAGCTGCCGCCGCGTTCGCTCGAGCACCCCCTCCCCGCCGGCATGAGGGACTTGCTCCCGGAGGAAGCGGCCGCTCGTCGCGCACTTGCGCGCCATGTTCTCGACCGGTTCTCGCTTCACGGCTACGGCCTCGTCACGCTGCCCGCGTTCGAGCTCGCCGAGGTCCTCGAGCGGGGCCTGGGGATGCTCGATCCGCGCGACGTCCTCCGCTTCGTGGAGCCCGAGTCGGGCGAGGTGGCGGCGCTCCGGCCCGACATGACCCCGCAGATCGCCCGCATGATCGCCACGCGGCTGCGCGATCGCCCCGCGCCGCTGCGCATCGCCTACGAGGGGACGGTGCTTCGTCGGCGGAGCGGCCGCGCGCGCAAGCACCGGCAGATCCCGCAGGTGGGCGTCGAGCTCGCCGGCGTGACCGGGCCCGACGGGGACCTGGAGCTCCTCGCGCTCGTCGCGGCGTCGCTCGCGGCGGCCGGTCTCGAGCGGTTCACGCTCGACGTGGGCGACGCGGGGATCGTGCGCGCGCTGCTCGCGTCGCGCCCGCCGGCGGAGCAGGCGCGCCTGTCCGACGCGATGGCCCGCAAGGACGACGCGGCGATCGACGACCCCACGCTGCGCGCGGTGGCCGCGATGCAGGGGGGCCGCGAGGTTCTCCTCGAGGGCACGCGCCTCCTCGCCGCGACGCCCGCCGCGGAGCCGGCGCGCCGGCTGCTCGCGCTCTTCGACGCCGCCGTCGCGCGCGGCCTCGGGCCTCACCTCGTGGCGGACCTCGGTGAAGTGCGCGGCTTCGCCTACTACACCGGGGCGATCTTCCACGCCTACGCGCCCGGCACCGGCGACGCGCTCGCCTCCGGCGGCCGCTACGATGAGCTCCTCGCGCGCTTCGGCTGCCCCATGCCCGCCGCCGGCTTTGCGCTCGACCTCGATCGCGCCGCCGAGGCCGTCCACGCCGCCG
>JBEKGQ010000647.1:0-4477 GCA_050012715.1 Polyangiaceae bacterium | reverse complement strand
TCGTCCACGTGGAAGACGACGTGTGAAAGAGGAACCACGACGTCGTCCATGTGGAAGATGGCGTGTGAAAGAGGAACCACGACGTCGTCCACGTGGACGACGACCGATGCAAGACGAACAACGACGTCGTCCCCGTGGACGATTACCGAGGAAGGAGGAACGACGTCGTCGTCCACGTGGACGATGACGGATGCAAGACGAACCGTGACCGAGAATCAACGACCGAGGAGATGACCCATGAGCGATATCAAGTCTGTTTACAGATCCATCGTCAGTCTCGATTTGCCGAAGAAGGTGCCGGCTCTCATCTCGTACGCCACCAGCGTGGTGACGGCGATGACCGGCAATCCGTCGTTCTCGACGCCAACGCCCACGCTGGCGGAGATCACGACGGCCATCGCCGCGCTTCAGGCCGCCCAGTCGGCGGCCCTGGCGCGGACCAAGGGAGCCGTCACGACCCGCAACGACAAGAAGGCGGCCCTCGTCTCCCTGCTGCAGCAGCTGAAGGCCTACATCCAGACGACCGCGGATGCGAACCCCGAAAACAGCGCCGCGCTCGTCCAGAGCGCCGGCGTTTCCCTCCGGAAGACGGCGGTGCGCAAGCCCCGCGTCTTCACCGCGGTTCCGGGCGTGGTGCCCGGAACGGCGGCGCTCTCCACCGCGTCGGCGGGGCAGCGCTCGTCCTACGAGTGGCAGTACAGCATCGATGGCGGAAAGACCTGGGTGTCGGCGCCGGCGACGCTGCAGGCGAAGACGAGCATCACCGGGCTCGCCTCGGGGACGACGGTGCAGTTCCGGTACGTGGCGGTGACGAAGGCCGGACAGGGCGAGTGGAGCGCACCGGTCTCGATCGTCGTGAAGTGACGCGCGGCGCAACGTGAAGTGGTGACGGTGGTGGTGGTGGTGGGATGCGTGAGGTGGCTTGGCTGAGCTTGCCGGCCCCTGGCTTCTTTCTCGGCAACGAGGGGGAGCTGGGGGCCGGCTTTTGCCGTTTGTGGCGTTTGTGGCTGCTGAAGGCAGATCGACATCGTCGATTGGCGCGGCACCCGCGCCAGCTTCGACCCACGAGGTGGTCGAGGCCCAGGTCGCCCTTCACGTCCTCGTAGACGCGAATTGCTGAACTACACGTACCAGTTCATCTTGAACAACGGCATCCTGTCCTTCGCGCCGACTCAGAACGCGCAGTACCACAGCGGACCGGCCAAACGCAAGCCAGCGTACACTTTTCGCAACGTCGAGAACATTACATCATGCCCGTTCGCCTGCCTGGTGAAATGCCGAAGGGCGTCCCGGACGGAGCACTCGTCATGGACGATTCCACGTACGCAGTGGATTTGCTGCGCGCAGATGGTTCTTACGCACAGCTAGTAGCTCCGGCCTCACCGCACTGGATCACCGATGTGGCCGTGGACCGCGCAGACGGCAACGCCATTACGTGGATCGAGAGTGATTCTTCGCAGGGGCAGTACATCAATGAAATCATCTGGACGTCTCCATATTCCGCGGTTGCGACCGGGGTTCAGCGCCGCGAGGTGGCAGTCATGACAAACGACACGCTTCATTTGGGAGGGGTGCGACATGCGGCCGACGATGGTACTGTTGTCGCCGGTGGCCATGAACATCTCTGGCGTTACGTGCCCGTTCGTCGCTCTTGTAGCGTTGGGGTGCGTGAAGCAGAACGAAAACTGCGCTGAGTATGACTGTCCTCCGGAGGTCAATCTAGTGGCGGAGTGTTTGCAGGATGGGTCATGCACGATCAACGGCGAGGCGACGATGTGCGCCGGCGTGCAATGCCCTCTGTTTGTGCTCCCGCCTGATACGGTCATCGGACTGCCGTTGGATTGGTCGAATGCGTCTCGGAGTGACGTTGAGTTCGCGGTGCCAGGCGCGGATGTGAATTCTGCCAGTGTTGCCTTTGACGGGCAACCAGCCGTGGGTTGCGTCGGTTCGGTTACCGACGGTACGGTCACATGCTCGAGCGTGCCGATGTCAGTTCAGACCGTCACGTTCTCCTATTCACAAGGGTCAGCGACGTCGCTGAGCATCACAATGCTTAGTGTGGAATGCGAGGAGGCCCATCCGGGCACGTGCCAAGACTAACGAGGGCGCCTTCGTCCTGCCCAGTATCGCCGGAGGCCGGCAGGTGAGCCTCCCGAGCCGGCGCTCGTCGCGGTGCGGCGCTTCAGTTCAACACGTCGTACTCGACGTCGGCGTAGTGCTCGCCGTACGTGCCGCTCGGCGCTTCCGTCACGGACATGGCCATTCACGCTTCCGGAGGGTTCCACTCCGGGCAAGCGCACTCGGCATAGAGCTCGTCGAGCCCGAGGGCTTGGAGCGGGATGCCGACCGCGGCGAGGCGATCGCCGGGTTGCTCAGGCTCGTATCCGTTCGTCGAGTCGTCCCTGAGGGCTGTGATCAACGGCGCCGCGAAGTAGAGGACGAAGGGGACCTGGTGCCCGAGAGGGGCGAAGAGCGTCTTCATCGCGGTGACGACGGCCACCAGGAACACGCCGAGCAGGTACGGTCGAAGCGTGCGCACCAGGGCAACCGTGATAGCGCGAAGTGGTTGACGTCGACCCATCGACGGATGGGTTCGCATCCTCGGGCTCACCCTGAGCGGCACCACGGCTGCGCTGGTACCGCGCTTGCACCAGATCCATGGCGTGGCTCCCACCGGATTGTCGGCGGATCGAGGGCGAAGCGCTGGCCGCGGCGCTCGCGCTCGCTTGATTGGGGAGCGAGGAAGCTACCTGCTCGGCTTCGGTGGGTCGGGATGCTGGATGCTCGCGGTCGCGGCCGGCGAGGGTCTCTTGCGCACCGTCGGGGCGATCGTGCTCCGTACCGGCGGCGCGCAGGTGGAGGCATGACGTGGCGACACCCGGTCTCCATCTTGCCGGCCGTCCGAACCGTCTTCCCCACCGGTGCATCGTTCCGATCCCCGCGATGGCCACGCTCGTGTTCGCCGATTCGGCCTCGAGCCCGGTCGCGAGCGAGCCCTTCGCGGGGGATAGTCGGGGCAGCGAAAAACGGTCATCCCTGGCGCCGCTGATCGAGCTGGCGCTGCAGCATGCGCGGCTCTGAGCCAGGCGAGCAGGGCCGATGCGCGACGAAGAGCTTCTCGATCGCCTTCAGCGCGGCGCCTTTGCCTACTTCGTCGACGCGACCAATCCCGACAACGGGCTCGTCGCCGACACGTCTCGCGATGGCTCGCCCGCCAGCATCGCCGTCGTGGGGTTCGGACTGTCGGTCCTCGCCGTGGCGGCAGAGCGTGGGTGGCTCGCGCGTGCCGACGCGGCGGCGCGCGCGCTCGTCACCCTGCGCTTCTTCGAGAGCAGCCCGCAGAGCGTAGACCCCGCGGCGACGGGGTACCGCGGCTTCTACTATCACTTCCTGGACCAGGGGACCGGCCGGCGCGCGTGGCGGAGTGAGCTCTCGCCGATCGACACCGCCCTGCTGTTCGCGGGAGTGCTCACGGCGGGCGCGTACTTCACGGCCGACACCGCCGACGAGAAGGAGATCCGCGCGCTCGCCCAGGACCTCTACGGCCGGGTCGACTGGGACTGGGCGAGGGACGGCAAGGCCACGCTCGCTCAGGGCTGGAAGCCCGAGAGCGGCTTCTATCACTACGGCTGGGAGGGCTACAGCGAGGCGTCCCTCCTCTACGTGCTCGGCCTGGCGTCGCCGACGCATCCGGTGCCCGCCGCGAGCCACGCGGCCTGGAACGAGACCTACCAGTGGGAGCACATCTACGGATCCGACCTGCTCTACGCCGGGCCGCTCTTCGTGCATCAGTTCTCGCATGCCTGGATCGACTTCCGGAAGATCCAGGACGCCTTCATGCGGGAGAAGGGCAGCGACTACTTCGAGAACACCTGCCGCGCGATCGATGTCCAGCGCGAGTATGCCCGCCGCGACCCGCAGCAGTGCGGCTACGGCGTCGATCGCTGGGGTCTGTCGGCGGGGGACGGCCCCGCGGGAATGACCGAGCCCGAGCATGGTCGCCCGCGCCGCTTTCTCGAGTACACGGCGCGCGGCGTCCCGTTCGGTCCGGACGATGGAACGATCTGCCCGGCGGCCGTGCTCGCGTCGCTGCCGTTCGCACCGGCGCACGCCCTGTCGGCCGTGCGCCACTTCCTCGACCTCCATCCCGAGTGGACGAACGCCTGGCGGCTGCCGAGCGGTTTCAACCGGGTTGCGCCCGGGCCGGACGAGCGCGGCTGGGTCTCAGAAGGGTTCTTCGGCCTCGATCAGGGGCTCGTCGTGCTGATGATCGAAAACCACCGCTCCGGGCTGCTCTGGCGGTTGATGCGCGAGTGCCCTTTCGTGCGGACGGGGCTGCAGCGCGCAGGCTTCGAAGGTGGCTGGCTTTGACGCGAAACCCCGAGCCTTATGACCTAGTCATCCTAGGTGCCGGCCCGGCGGGTCTCCTGACGGCCCGCGCCGCGCTCGGCCAGGGCGCCCGCGTCGCGCTCGTCGA
>JBEKGQ010000646.1:0-4482 GCA_050012715.1 Polyangiaceae bacterium | reverse complement strand
GCGCGAGCCGGAGCGCCTCGGCTTCAATCCGCAAGGCGGCGAATCTCCTCAGCTCTCGGGGCGTGCGGTCGCGGCCCTCGCCGCGGACCCACAGCGCATGGCCAAGACCGGACAGGCCCTCGTCGTGGCCGAGCTCGCGCTCGAGTACGGCTTCAAGGACATCGACGGATCGCAGCCGGAATCGCTCCGACGAAGAGACTGAAGGACCGGTTCGACCGATCGTCTCTTCTCTTCGACCGATCGTCTCTTCCCTTCGACTGATCGTTTTGTCGGTTCGACCGATCGTCTTGTCGCTTCGACCGATCGTCTCGTCGCTTCGACCGATCGTCTCGTCCCTTCGACTGGTCGTCTTGTCGGTTCGACCGAGCGTCTCGTCGGTTCGACTGATCGTCTTGTCGGTTCGACCGATCGTCTCGTCCCTTCGACTGGTCGTCTTGTCGGTTCGACCGAGCGTCTCGTCGGTTCGATTGGTCGTCTCTTCCCTTCGACCGAACGTCTCGTCGGTTCGACTGGTCGTCTCTTCCCTTCGACCGAACGTTTCCTCGGTTCGACCGAACGTTTCGTCGGTTCGACCGAACGTTTCCTCGGTTCGACCGAACGTCTTGTCGGTTCGACCGAACGTCTCGTCGGTTCGACTTATCTCTCCTCCGGTCGTCTCCATGGCTCGGGACATCCGCCCGATCGGCCCTCAATGCGCCGCGCTGACGTCGACGCCCGGCTTCGCGGGCCTCAAGAGCAGCACGAGCACGAGACCGGCCAGCATCGTCAAGGCGACGAAGCGAAACCCCTGCTCGAAGCTCAGCACCATGGCCTCGCGCCCCACCTTCATCGCCATCATCCCCTCCCCCACCCCACCGCGGGTGAACGTCTGGGCGCCAACCGTCGCCGCGTAGGACCGCATCTGTTCCTGCGCGACCGGGTTGTACGCGGTGATGCTCTCGCCCAGGTAGGAGCCATGACGCTTGATGCCGTCGGTGACGAGCATCCCCATGAGGGCCGTGCCGATGGAGCCACCGAGCTCGCGGGTCAGGTTGAAGAGCCCCGTGCCGTTGCCGCGCTGGGCGTCGGTCAGGTTGGAGAGCGCCACCACGCTCACCGGGATGAAGATGAACCCGAGGCCGAAGCTGCGGATCATGTTCGGGCGGACCAGATCCCAGAAGCCGCCCTCGGAGGTGAGCTGGCCGGCGACGAGCTGGCTCGCCGCGACCACCACGACGCCGATGAAGAGGAGGTACCTCCCGTCGACCTTGGGCGCGATGCGCCCCATGACCGGCATGACGACCAGCGACACGGTCCCCGCGACGAGGAAGACCCGCCCGAGATCGAGCGCGGTGTAGTGCATGACCTCGCCGCCGAAGAGAGAGAAGAGGTAGCTGCCGCTGAAGAGCGCGAACCCGGTCAGAAAGTTGAGGCCGGTGCCGGCCGCGTAGCTCCGGTTCGCGAAGACGCGCAGATCCATCACCGGGCGCGGCGTCTCGAGCTCGTGGACGACGAACGTCACGAGCGCGATCGCCGCGACGACGGCGAGGACGACGATGGTGGGGCTCTCGAGCCACCCCTCGCGGTTGCCCTCCTCCAGGATGTACTGGAGCGCGGGCATGCCGATGACGAGCAGCCCGATGCCGAAGACGTCGACCTTCGCCTCGTCGCCGACCGGCGGCCTGAACGACGGCTGCTCGACGAACCGGAGCACGAGCACGGCGGCGACGATGCCGATGGGCACGTTGACGTAGAAGATCCAGTGCCAGCTCGCGAGGTCGATGAGGTACCCGCCCACGCTCGGACCGAGGAGGGGCCCGGTGATGGCGGCGAGGCCGAAGAGGCCGGCGGCCATTCCGTGCTCCGCTTTCGGGTAGCGCGCGAAGAGGATGGTCTGCGCGGTCGGGATGATCGCCCCGCCGCCGAGCCCCTGCAGGATGCGGAAGGCGACGAGGGCGGGGAGGCTCCACGCGAGGCCGCACAGGGCGCTCGCCGCCGTGAAGAGCACGATCGACGCGGCGAAGTAGCCCCGGACGCCGAACCGCCGCTGGAGCCACCCGGTGAGCGGGATGATGACGATGTTGGCCATCATGTAGCCGGTCGAGACCCAGCCGATCTGGTCGATGGGCGTGCCGAAGCTGGCGCGGATGTCGGTGAGGGCCACGTTGACGATGGTGATGTCGATCATCGCCATCAGCGCGGCGATCATGACGACGGCGGTGATGCCCGCCTTCGAGCCCTGGATGTCGCCGGTGTCGTCCACGTGAGGCCTCCGTTCCGACCAGCGCGTTACTTCGTGAGGACGGTGACCGAGGCGCTCATGCCCGGGCGCAGCACGACGTCCTGATCGCCGTCCAGCCGCACGAGCACCGGCACGCGCTGGACGACCTTGGTGAAGTTGCCGGAGGCGTTGTCGGCGGGGAGGAGCGAGAACCGCGAGCCGGTGCCGGCGGAGAGGCTCTCGACCGTGCCCCGGAGGTGCCGCCCCGAGTAGGTGTCGATGGAGACCTTCGCGGGCTGCCCGACCTTCATGTCGGCCAGCTGGTCCTCCTTGAAGTTCGCGACGATCCACGTGTCGTCGAGCGGCACGATGGCCATGAGCGGGCGGTCCGGCGAGACGGTCTGCCCGAGCTCCACCGAGCGCCGCGCGACGACGCCAGACGTGCCGGCGGTGACCCGCGTGTACGACTCGTTCAGCTCCGCCTGCGCGAGCGCGGCGCGGGCCTGATCGGCGTGCGCGTGCGCCAGCTCGAGCTGGGCGCGAGCCGCTTCGACCTGCTCGGGACCGAGCTGCGCCGAGAGCCAGTGGCCCCGCGCCGACTCGATCGTCCCGGCCGAGCTCCCGGTGGCAGCCTGCGCGGACGCGAGGCGCGATCGGGCCTGGCGAACCGCCGCGTCGGCCTGGTCGAACGTGGCCTTGCGCGCGTCGTAGTCCGCCTGCGGCACGACGTGATCGGCGAGGAGCTTCGACGCCCGGTCGAGCTCGAGGCGAGCCAGCTCGGCGCGCGACTGGGCCGCATCCAGGTCGGCGCGGGCCTGCGCGATGGCCTCGCGCGTGGTGTCGCCGATGGACGCGGCCTGCTCCAGGCCGCCGCGGGCGACGACGACGTTGGACTCGGCGGACTTCTGGGTCAGCGTGAGCTCGGTCTCGGCGGAGTGCTGCGACGCCAGGGCCGCCGCCAGGTCGGCCTTCGCCGCCGCGAGCTTCGCCAGGGTGTCGCGGTCGTCGAGCTCGACGAGGACGTCCCCCTCGTGGACGGCCTGGTTGTCCTTCACGAGCACGCGCTGCACGAGGCCCGCGATCCGCGGGCTGACGTTGGCGACGTGACCCTCGACCTGGGCGTCGTCGGTCGCCTCTTTCCCGTGCGTGACCGACCAGCTCACGGCGCCGCCGACCATGGCAACCCCGACGAGAACGGGGAGGAGAAGCATCGCGCGGGATCGCGTGGACGCCGCGGGACCGGCCGGCTTCGGCGGCGGATCGCTCGCGACGAGGGGCGGAAGATGGGCAGCTTGCGTGGTCATGAGAAGGCCCTCCAGCAGCGTTCGTGCCGCCCCAGCTCACGCTGATTTCATTGTGTTTTAGGTCACTTGTCGGGTTTCCGGCAGTTGCGACGGAGCGAATGGATGTCATCCGGTTATCATCCATGAAGGGCTCGGATGTCATCCAGCACGCCGACGATGGGACCGGGGGAGGTCCGCGCCCTGCGCGGCTCGTCGAGCCGAGCCGCGTTCGCCCGGAGCGTCGGCGTCACCCCGAACACCGTCTATCGGTGGGAGCTGCCCGATGGGGCGAAGGATGCGCGCCGCCCACGCGGCGAGGAGCTGCGACGGCTCGAGGTCCTGCGCAGCGGCGCGAAGAGCGAGCGGGCGGCGATGCCGCGCCGGGAAGGACGCGAGGATCTGTCGGAGGTGCTCGGCGCCCTCGATCGCGTGTACCGGGGCGACTGGCACTCCGGGCGCGCCGCGCTCCTGCGAAGCCTGACGACGGCCGGCGCGACGACGCTCGACGGTCGGGCGATGGCGGCCGGCGGCCTCGCCCTCATCGACCTCTTTCTCCGCTCGGATCCCCGGAGCGCGCTCGGGACGTTGTCGCCGGTGCTGAGCCAGGCCGAGGCGGGGCACCTTTCCGCGCCCGCCGCCGCGCTCGTGTACGCGGCCGCGGCCTGCGCCCACTCCCTTCCGGACGCCACGTTGTTCGATCCCGGCCGGGTCCACGCCTACGGTGCGCGCGCGGAGGAGCTCGCGCGCGGAGATTCCCCGGAGATCGCGTTCCTCGCCTGGATGCCGACGGTTCACGCCGCGGTCGCGGTGAGTGACGAGGAGCTCGTCGCGCGGGCCTTTGCCCGGATGGAGCCCGGCGCCTGGTCGGATCTGCCGCCGCTCCTCGCGGTCCACGAGCTCGAGCTCCGCGCGCTCCACGCGACCTTCGCCGGACAGCGCGCGCTCGCGGAGAAGCTCACCCTCGAGCTCGTGTCGGAGGCCGCCGCGCGGGGTTACGCC
>JBEKGQ010000645.1:0-4494 GCA_050012715.1 Polyangiaceae bacterium | reverse complement strand
GTCTACTGGACCAGCTCGGCGACCGGCGTCATCGGCGCGAGCCCCCTCGCCGGCGGCACCGCGACCACCCTCGTGGAGAACCAGGATCTCCCGGGCTGCGCCGCGGTCGACGCGACCAGCCTCTACTGGACCGACCAGACCAGCGGCACCGTCATGAAGCTCACCCCCAAGCACTAGGCGACAAGGAGCGCTCTCACCGGGTGCTCCCTCCACGAGCGAGCGGCTTGCCAACGCGCCGCTTTGCCGTATGAACCCTCCTCCCCCGTGACCGCGACTGCCCCCACCGCCGCCGACCATCCGTACGCGTCGTTCGTCCATCGGGTGCAGAAGCCCGCCCGCTACGTCGGCGGCGAGTACGGAGCGGTGAGGAAAGACTGGGGCAGCGTCGACGCCCGCGTCTGCCTCGCCTTCCCCGACGTCTACGACATCGGGATGAGCCACCTCGGCTTCAAGATCCTCTACAAGCTCCTCAACGACGACCCCCGCACGCTGGCCGAGCGGGCCTACGCGCCGTGGATCGACATGGAGGCGCAGCTCCGCGCCCGCGGCCTACCGCTGGTCACGTGCGAGAGCGCCCGGCCCCTGTCGGACTTCGACGTCGTGGGCTTCTCGCTCCAGTTCGAGCTCACGTACACCAACGTGCTGCTCATGCTCGACCTCGGCGGCGTCCCGCTGCGGGCCGACGCGCGCGGCGAGGACGACCCGCTGGTGATCGCGGGCGGGCCGACGGCGACGCACCCCGAGCCGCTGGCGCCGTTCCTCGACGCGGTCGTCATCGGCGACGGCGAGGAGCGCGCGACCGAGGTGGCGCTCACCTGGACCCGCCTGAAGAAGCAGGGCATCCCGCGCGGCGAGCGCCTGCGCGCGCTGGCGAAGCTCGCCGGCGTCTACGTGCCCGCCCTCTACGCGACGCGCCTCGACGCCGACACCGGGTTCACCGTGGTCGACCGCGGGCTCTGCCCCGAGGCGCGCATCCCGGTCGACCGCACGCTGGTCGACGACCTCAACGACTACCCGTTCCCGGACGACGGCCCCATCGGCGGCCCCGAGGCGATCTTCGACCGCATGTCGATCGAGATCGCGCGCGGCTGCACCGAGGGCTGCCGCTTCTGCCAGGCCGGGATGATCTACCGCCCGGTGCGCGAGCGCGACCCGCAGCAGATCGTCGATACGGTGGTGAGCGCGGTGAAAAAGAGCGGCTACGACGAGGCGAGCCTCACGTCGCTCTCCACCGCGGACTACTCGTGCATCGCGCCGCTCGTGAAGAAGGTGGCCGACGCGCTGGCCCCGGAGCGCGTGAGCCTCGGCGTCTCGTCGCTCCGCGCCTACGGCCTCGACGGCAACGTGCTCGACGACATCGCGCGCGTCCGCGCCACCGGCGTCACCTTCGCGCCCGAGGCGGGCTCGCAGCGGATGCGCGACGTCATCAACAAGAACGTCACCGAGGAGCAGCTCCTCGAGACGGCCGACCGCGTCTTCTCGCGCGGCTGGGCGTCGATGAAGCTCTACTTCATGATCGGCCTGCCGACCGAGCAGGAGGAGGACGTGCGCGCCATCCCGCAGGTGGGCGGTCGCGCGCGCGCCATCGGCAAGCAGGCGACGCGGCGGATGGGCAACCCCGGCACGCCCAAGGTGACGGTGAGCGTCTCGACCCACGTCCCCAAGCCGCACACGCCCTTCCAGTGGTGCGCGATGGACACCCCCGAGTCGGTCCGGCAGAAGCAGGGCTGGCTCCACGAGGAGGCGAAGGCGGCGAAGGTCGACCTTCGCGTGCACGACTGCGACACGTCGTGGCTCGAGGCGGTCTTCGCCCGCGGCGACCGCTCCCTGGCCCCGGTGCTCGAGCGCGCCTACCGCGCCGGCGCCCGCTTCGACTCGTGGGAAGACCAGAAGAAGATGGACGTCTGGGAGGAGGCCTTCCGCGCCGAGGGCGTCGAGGTCGGCAAGTACCTCGGGACGATCCCGGTGAGCGCGCGCCTGCCGTGGGACCACATCAGCGTCGGGCTCGAAGAGGGCTTCCTCCTCCGCGAGTACCGGAAGGCGCTGAAGGACCGCCTGTCCTTGCCGTGCGGCAAGGTCGCGGGCGCGTTCGTGCACGCCACGAACCTCCAGGACGCGGCGGCCGACGAGCGCAAGCTCGTCTGCTACGACTGCGGCGTCGCCTGCGACCTCGGCGCGATGCGCGAGCAGCGCCTCGTCATGCTGCGAAAGCTCGGCGCCGACGAGCCGCGTCCGCCGTCGCCGCCCTCGCCGCGCGCGAAGGGCCCGCCGCCCAAGCTCGAGCAGGGCGAGGCGCGGCGCTACCGCTTCGTCTACGAGAAGCTCGGCGCGGCGGCGTTCCTCTCGCACCTCGACGTCATCCGCGCGCTGCCCCGCTCGTTCCGGCGGCTCGCCATTCCGCTGTGGTACTCGGGCGGCTTCCACCCGAAGCCCGAGATGGTCTTCGGGCCGGCGCTCAGCCTCGGCGTGTCGAGCCTCGGCGAGGTGGTCGACCTGAAGATCGCGGCCGACATCGATCCCCCCGCGCTGCTCGAGGCGCTCTCCGAGGGCGCGCACCAGGGCCTGCGGTTCATCGGCGGCGCGCGGCTCGGGGCGCAGGACGCCGCGGTCTCGCGGTTCGTGGACAGCGCGCGTTACGTCGTGGGCATCCCGCGAAGCGTCGTCGACGCCCGCGGCGGTGAGGGCTGGCTGCGCGAGCGGGTGCGCGCGTCGCTCGAGGCCGCCTCGCTGCCGGTGATGCGCCGCATCGACGGCGTGGGCAAGCGCGTCGAGGTGCGCGAGTTCCTGCGGTCGCTCGAGGCGGAGGGCGCCGGCGGGAGGGAGCTCCTGGCGCGCGCGGGCATCGCGGGCGACCTGGCCGTCCTGAGCGTCGAGGTCGAGGTGCGCGGGTCGGGCGGTGTGAAGATCAGCGAGGTCGTCGACGTGGTGACCGGCGACGGGGACGTCCCCTACCGCGCCGTCCGCGTCGCGCTCGGCGCGCGCCGGCCCGATGGCTCGCTCGCCTCGCCGCTGGATCTCGACGCGCTCCGCGCCGCGCGCGAGGCCACGCGCCACGCCGCGGAGGCGAGCGGTGAGAGCGACGCGGTCGAGGCCACTCCGCCGGCCCCCTGATGGGGCTCGGCGTCCTCGCGCTCCTCGTTCTGGCGGCGTTCGGCGCGGGGCTCGTCGACTCGATCGCGGGCGGTGGAGGGCTCATCACGTTCCCGGCGCTCGTCGCGGCCGGTCTCCCGCCGCACCTCGCGCTCGGGACGAACAAGGGCCAGGCGGTCAGCGGAGCCATCTCGTCCGCGGTGGCGTTCTGGCGCGGCGATGGCCTCCATCGCGACCGCGCCACGGTGGCGTTCGCGTGCGGCTTCGTCGGCTCCGTGCTCGGTGCGCTCGCCGTCCTCGCCGTGCCGCCCGAACCGCTGCGTCCGGTGATCATTTTGCTGCTCGCCGGAGCGGCGACCGTCGTGCTCTTGCGCGGGCACATCCGGGCCCGCACGCGCGCGCCGGCGTATCCGCGGCTCGCGCTCGCCGGCATCGCCCTCGGGCTCGGCGCCTACGACGGCTTCTTCGGCCCCGGAGTGGGATCGATGCTCATCGTGGCGTTCATGCTCGTCTTCGGCGACCCGATCACGCGCGCCTCCGGCAACGCGAAGGTCGTGAACCTCGCGTCGAACCTCGCCGCGGTCATCGTGTTCACCGCGCGCGGAACCGTGATGTGGCGCGTCGCGCTGCCGATGGCGGTCGCCAATGGCCTCGGGGCGGCCGTCGGCGCTCGGCTCGCGCTGAAGCGCGGGGACCGCTTCGTGCGATGGGTGGTGCTCGCGGTCGTCGTGGCGGCGATGGGGAAGCTCGCGGTGGATTTCGCGCGGGCGCGGTGACGGCGGCAACGGCAACGGAGAAACGTGAACGGTGACGGGAACGTGCACGATCTTGTCGTGCACGAGCCCGAGCGCGTGAAGGGTGACGAGCAGGAGTCACGTCCCACGTGACACGCCGCGGCGCGGAGCGGACCCGCGTTGGCCGCCGCCCGAGTGAAAGCCACCGCCCAACCAGGCCCGATGACCCCGATCGCATCGTCTCCGACCGCGATCGCATCGACTTCCGTCCCGGCTGCATCGACTCCGGCCACGACCGTATCGACGTCCGCTCCAGCCCCATCGACTTCGACCGCTCGCTGCGCGGAGGGCGACCGGCGATGCTCGCCCTCCGGCCGCGCGCCTACACCGCGACCCGCACCAGCGTGCCGACGACGCGGTTCATCATCGCCGCGAGCTCGGCACCGCCTCGACGTAGCCGAACCGCTCCGCGACGAGGAGACAGGACCACGTCTCCCTCGCCGACCCGAGCGCCGTGCGATAGCGCTGCGTCCGCATCCCGCCGAACGACCCGCTCCCTTCGCTCACGTTGAGCACGACGCTCGCCGCCGCCCGCCGCAGCTGCGACGCAAGCTCTCTATCGCGCCCCTCGATGGCCCTCACCATCGGCCGCATCATCGAAATGGCATCC